>CAXBGV010000043.1:0-13222 GCA_963975235.1 uncultured Flavobacterium sp.
ATACTCTTGATCTAAAAATAAACACCTTAAAAGCAGGTACGGTTACTGGTGATCTCGAAATGAAAATCGAAAACAAGCCAACAAAATTAGGCCAAATTGTGGGAGAATTTCGTGGTGATACTTTATTTGCAAGCTATACTTTTATTCAAGGTACTAATGAAAAAAAGACGTTTAAAAACCCTATGGCTTTTTTGAAAAAAGGGAATGAATTAATTTTAGGTAATGGTAAGATCGAATTTGCATTAGGCGCTTCTTATTTCGCAAAAGGCGAACCTATTGATTTTGAAAATGTAAAATACAAATTCACAGCTGTTGAGTGCTTAGAAAAATAAAACCTATAAACTTCTAAAAAACAAATCCCTACCGAATTCGATAGGGATTTGTCGTTTATAGAAAATAGCATTTTAATTTAATCTGAAATATACTGGAACGATAGCATACTCTATTTTTTATCTAATGTGCGTTGAAAAAACTCATACGTACGCAACATTTGATCCATACGTTGGCGGTTATCTCCGTTTCTTGTAATTTCATGAGTAGCGCCAGGATGTACCACAAACTCTACCGGACGATCTAACACTTTTAAGCTTCTAAATAGCATCTCGGCTTGGATAAAACCTGTTCTCCTGTCGTTTCCACCATGAAAAATAATGAAGGGCGTTGTTATGTTTTGTACATAATTTATAGGCGATTCACGTGCCAAAATTTCTTTTACTTTTGGTTCCCAAGGATACCCTCCAAAATAATTTGGCACCAATCTCCAAGCGTTACCTTCTCCAAAAAAGGTGTTCAAATCATAAACTCCACGTTGTGCACACGCTGCTCTAAAACGATTGTCGTGACTAATAATCCAAGCGGTCAAATAACCCGCATACGATCCTCCAGTTATTAGCAGTTTTGATTTATCTGCCCACCCTTCGTCTACGGTTTTATCTAAAGCAGTCAGGACATCATTTGATGGTCCGGTACCCCAATCGTTGATATTCCCTCTAAGGAAATCCAAACCGTAACCTCCAGAACCTCTTGGATTGCTGTATACCACTCCGTAACCATTACTACAAAAGTATTGGTATTCATGCCACATGCTTGCCTCTCCAGGCCCCCACATTGCCGATGGACCACCGTGAATTTCTAATAGCAAAGGATACTTTTCTCCCGCCTTAAAATTAGAAGGTTGCATTACCCAATACTCTACCGTCATTCCTAATTCGTTCACAAAGGATTTCTTTGTTGGGATCGATAATTTTTTAGTTAAAACCCAATCATTAAAGTTACTTACTTTTCGCTCTTTCTTTAAATTAGAATCGGCCAAAAATAATTCAGATGGATTGATAACCTGCGTTTTAGAAAACACTATTGTATTATTGTTTATATCAAAGCTAGTAATCCCCTCTTCAACACTGGATAAAGCTTCTATTTTTTTAGTTCCAATGTTGAGTTTGTGTAGAACATTCCCCCCATTCATTTGAGCCGTAAAGTATAAAAACTTATCATCTTTACTCCAAGTAAGATCTGATTTATTACGATCAAACGGAATCGTTATGATGTCATTTACCGTTCCGTTAAGAGGCATAATCGCTAATGTAGGTACTGTCACAAAAGAAGTCGTACTCTTTACAAATGCCAACCATTTACCGGAAGTAGATAAGGAAGCACCACTAAATCTTTTGCCCGTTTCCCCTAGTATCATTTTAAAATTATCACCATCAGCATCCACAATAAAAAGTTCACTTTCCTGAGAGCGATCTGGATTTTCAGTATCATCAACATCTCCTGAAAGTATAATCTGTTTTCCGTTCGGAGTATAATCTGCGGTACTAAAACTATAAAACCCTTTAGTGATTGCTTTTGGCTCTTCGTTATTTTTGGAACTTACTTCAAAAAAATGATTAAAATTCACATCAGAAGATAGATTTGTTTCACTTTGAAAATTTAGTTTATTTAGAACAATAGCCTTTTTATCATCTGCATTTCTCTCTAGATACGCTCTAATTTCTGCCAAAGTACCATTTGGATTTGGCTTAGCCGTATTGGCGATCACATGTTCGTTTTTGTCAAACCCCGGTTTCTCCATCTTCCAAACAGGAATTGATTTAGTAGGGTTTAAAATAGAATCGCGTAGCAAATCTTTTAAAGGAATACTTGCAGAGAAAAGTATTTTATTCCCATCAGGAGACCATTTAGGATTACTAGCTCCGTACTTGTATTTTGTTATTTGCATCGCTTCGCCACCTTGCATTGAGAGGGTGAAAATTTGCGTTTTATCTCCAACTAAGCGGCTGAACGCAATTTTTTTTCCGTCAGGACTCCAAACCGGTTTAGAGGCACTATCAGGACCATATGTTAACTGTCGAGGTGAACTTTTACCTTCTGTACTTACAGTATAAATGTGCGTTTTATATTTGTAATCTATTTTACTTTTTTCATCATCCTCTACAGATGTTACCGTAAATGCAGCAATTTTGGCATCTGGACTTAAAGTAACATTACTGACGGTTTTTATCTTTAACATATCAGTTAGTAAAATAGGTTCGGTTCCGTTTTGAGCTACAGAAAATTGTAACTGCAAAAGAAACAAGAAAGCAATAAATTTTTTCATATTTGGATGGTTTTTAATAAGGTCGTTAGCAAATTGTACTATTATTTTTGTTCACGATAGTAAATATATAAATGTTTAACGGAACAACCACAACCGCGCTGTTCGTTTTAATCTTTTGCAATGAAAACCTTCAACTACATACTTAACTAGTAAAAAAAATGGCCATAAAAAAACCGCCTAATCAATAAAGAAAGGCGGCTTAAACTATTTTTTAGCTTTATCTACAAAATATAATCAGTAGTAATAAAATTTGATTCAGCGCTATTTAACAGTGCTTGCAAGATCTCGTTGTTGTATTCATTATCCTTTGATGCTACAAAAGTCCTAATCGAGAACGAACGCAATGCATCATGAATACTTAAGGTTCCCACTGCAGAGTCCTTACGTCCTGTAAATGGATAAATATCAGGTCCTCTTTGGCACGAGCTATTTAGGTTAACACGGCACACTAAATTCACTAAAGTGTCGATTAGTGGTGCCAAGGTTTTGATATCTTTCCCAAATAAGCTAACCTGCTGGCCGTAGTTAGACTCTGCCATATCGTTTAATGGCTCCTGAATGTCATTGAAAGTCAAAATAGGTACAACTGGTCCAAATTGTTCTTCGTGATAAACACGCATCTCTTTGTTTATTGGATACAAGACCGCTGGAAAAATATAATTCGAACTGTGTTGCCCTCCTTTTTCGTTGATAACTTTAGCGCCTTTGCTTACTGCATCATCAATTAACTCTTGAATGTAAGCTGGTTTCTCTTTTTCTGGTAGTGGCGTTAACATCACTCCTTTTTCCCACGGATTTCCAAAAGCTAATGCATCTACTTTAGCAGCAAAACGCTTATTGAATTCGACCGCTATATTCTCATGGACATACAACACTTTTAAAGCAGTACAACGTTGTCCGTTGAATGACAAGGTTCCTGCAATGCACTCTTGAATGGCTAAATCTAGATCAGCATCTGGTAGTATAATCGCAGGATTTTTGGCCTCGAGCCCTAAAATTAAACGCAGTCTGTTCTTGTTAGGGTGCTGGTCTTGTAATGCAATCGCTGATTTACTGTTTCCAATTAGAGCAAGTACAGTCACCTTTCCAGATGCCATAATAGGCGAGGCAACTTCGCGCCCTCTACCGTATACCACATTGATTACACCAGCAGGAAAACTATTTCTAAACGCTTCCATTAAAGGTGATAGCAATAAGACACCATGTTTTGCTGGTTTAAAAACCACTGTGTTCCCCATTATTAAAGCAGGAATAAGTAAAGCAAAAGTTTCGTTTAACGGATAATTATACGGTCCTAAACACAATACAACTCCTAATGGCCCACGACGAACCATGGCGTTTACTCCTTGACTTTTAGTAAACTTAGCACTATCGCGATCTAATTTTTTGTAATCTTCAATCGTATCATAAATATATTCAACCGTTCGATCAAACTCTTTTTGTGAATCACCTAATGATTTTCCTATTTCCCACATTAGAAATTTGACCACCTCATCGCGCGTACCTTCCATTTGAACAACAAAACGAGTCATACATTTAATACGGTCTTTCACACTCATTGTTGGCCATAAACCTTGTCCGTTGTTGTACGCGGCATCAGCAGCATCCACAGCTTCTAAACCTTCCTTTTCTCCCATAAAAGGAATCGATCCTAAAATAGTTGGTAAATATTCCTCTGTTGACGAAATAGTAGAAAATACAGGAGAAGTCTGCCCTTCCCACTTTTTTAACTCACCATTAAGTAAATAAGTTTCTTGGTTTAATAAATCATTAATTTGAAATTCTTCAGGTATTGCATTCATTTTTTTATCTTTTAGTTATATTAAAAAAAGAGGCCTAAGCCTCTTCTATTTATGGGTTAACCACATCACCTTCCCAAGCTAGCATACCGCCAGTCAAGTTGTAGGCATTATCGATACCAATCTCATTTAGCAATTCGCAAGCTTTAGCGCTACGAGCACCTGAACGACAGTAAACGTAATAGTTTTTTGTTTTGTCTAATTGTTCTATGGCAGTAATAAAGCCTTGACCTTGATGTATGTCTATAGTTATTGCATTCTCGATGATACCTTCATTGCACTCATCATCAGTTCTTACGTCTAAAATTACTGCGTTTGTATCCGCTTTAAGTTGCGAAATCCAATCTTCTTGTGTTAAATTCATAGTTCTCTTTTTTGTAAAAATACAAAGTTTTTACCTAAGAATAAAGAGGCGAATTACGAATTAGCTAATAAATCTTAGAAAACGTTTTCGAGCACGACTAATAACCAGCGAATTACAATTTTCGTTATTAAAAGTAAAAAATACCCCATAATATCGATAGGTTAATTATGAATTATTAAATTGTATTCAAGTACAGATCAAGAATTATTATCTTAAGCTCTCTAGCCTACGTTTCACAAAAAATTGCTGTACTTTTACCTTATTTCAGTATCAAATTAAAATAAGTTATAAAATGCAAGAAATACTTAGCACTTTATTCCCTACGTTTTCAAAGGAGTTAAATAAAGATATAGAAAGCAATGCAAAAATTCACTCTTTTAAAGCTGGAGAGGTGATTATGCGCACGGGGCAATACATCAACAATACGATGCTGCTGACCAAAGGGCAAATAAAAATTTATCGAGAAGGCGAAAATGGTGGTGAATTTTTCATGTATTATATTCAACCAGGACAGGCTTGTGCGGTGTCTATGATCTGTGCGACTAAAAGTCAAGTAAGTCATATTATGGCAAAAGCTGTTGATGATGTCGAAATTATTATTGTTCCACTTGCTCTAATGGAAAAATGGATGATGGAGCACCGTAGCTGGTATGAATTTGTATTATTTACCTATCGTACTCGATTCGAGGAGGTCCTTGAGGTTGTAGACAACATTGCTTTTAGGGCAATGGATGAACGCTTAGAATTTTACTTGAAACGACACGCAGATGCTTGCGGATGTCAGGATTTAAAATTTTCACACCAAGATATCGCTACTGAACTTAATACATCAAGAGAGGTTATTTCTCGTTTATTAAAAAAAATGGAACAACGCGGACTGGTGCTATTGCATCGCAACCATATAGAACTTTTGAAATAAATAACACCTGTGTGACAATTGTTACTGTATACTTTTAATATCCGAGCAACCTTTGTAAAAAAAAGTATAGATGGAATATTTTGGTTATTTAGCGTCAATAATTATCGGACTTTCACTAGGCTTAATTGGAGGCGGGGGCTCTATCCTTGCAGTACCTATCCTAGTGTATCTTTTTCGCATAAGTCCAGAACAATCTACAACTTACTCCTTGTTTATTGTTGGTTTTACTTCGATGATAGGCTCAATTAGTCATTATAAGTTGGGAAATTTAAAAATGAAGTCAGCGGTTATTTTTGCTGTACCTTCTATCGTGTCCTTACTGTTTATCCGAAAATTAATTCTTCCTTTGATTCCATCAACAATTACCTCGATAAGTGGTATTGATGTTACTAAGGACTTACTGATTATGATTATTTTCGCAATGTTGATGGTTGCGACTTCCTTTTCGATGATTAAAAAATCTAAAATAGTGGTAGAAACTCCAGAAATCAATTTTATCATGCTAGCCGTTATAGGATTGCTAGTGGGTGTCATAATTGGCTTTCTGGGTGCAGGCGGTGGTTTTTTGATTATTCCTGCTTTACTGTTTTTTGGTAACTTACCTATGAAACAAGCTGTAGGAACCTCTCTGTTTATTATTTTTATCAACTCGATGCTTGGATTTGCGGGAGATCTTATAGGTGGTATTCAAGTTGATTTTAAATTTCTCGGTATTATCTCGCTTATGGCTATAATAGGACTCTTGATAGGAACAACTTTATCCAAAAAAATAGATGGAAGTAAATTAAAACCCGCTTTTGGTTGGTTTGTGTTAATGATGGGAATCTATATTATTGGAAAAGAATTGTTTTTTTAAAAGTAAATTAGAACATTCCAAATGAGTAGTCATTGATTTCAATTTTATTTAAGTAACTATAATAAAAAAGGCCCTGAATTATTCAAGGCCTTTCTTATAATATTTAATCTACAGCTACTTTATACGTTGGATCTTCCATGATATTAACTTCGATAACTTCCTCAGCATTATGTAACAATTGACGACAGTCAGTGCTTAGATGTCTCAAATGTACTTTTTTATTAATTTTAGCATAACGCTCGGTAATTTTATTTAAAGCATCTATAGCACTCATGTCGGCTATTTTGCTTTCTCTAAAATCAATAATTACCTCGTTAGGATCATTGTAAACGTCAAATTTTTCAGCAAAAGCTGTTGTAGAGCCAAAGAAAAGTGGCCCATATATTTCGTAATGTTTTACTCCTTTATCATCGATATATTTTTTAGCACGGATGCGCTTAGCACTTTCCCATGCAAATACTAATGCTGAAATAATCACTCCTATTAACACAGCTAAAGCTAAGTTATGTAGCATAATCGTGATAATAGCAACCAAGATTCCGACAAAAATATCGTGCTTTGGCATTTTATTTATGATTCGGAAACTAATCCACTCAAAAGTTCCAATAGCAACCATAACCATTACACCAACTAAAGCTGCAATAGGCAACTTCTCAATCACAGGAGCTCCAAATAAAATGATAACTAATATTGTTAATGCAGCTACAATACCCGACAAACGAGCTCGCGAACCTGCTGATAAATTGACTAACGTTTGTGCAATCATAGGACAGCCGCCCATTCCAAAAAAGAAGCCATTTAAAATATTAGCACCTCCTTGAGCAATACATTCTCTATTTCCTTGACCTTTTGTACCCGTGATTTCATCAACTAAATTCAAAGTCAATAACCCTTCAGTAAGTCCTACAGAAGCCATTATCAAAGCATACGGAAAAATTAACTGTAATGTCTCAAAAGTAAAAGGGATATTTGGAACATGAAAAGGAGGAAAACCACCACTAATGGATGCAATATCAGCCACCGTTTTAGTTTCGATACCCAAGCCTAAAACCAATCCAAAAACTACTATTATAGCAACTAAGGAAGCTGGAATAGCTTTTGAAACTTTAGGAAAAAGTAACACAATAGCAATCGTTAATAGCACTAAGCCTACCATAATATATAACGGATTTCCTGATAACCAGACACTTTCTCCATTCACAATCGTTTTAAACTGATCGAGCTGAGATAAGAATATGATGATAGCTAACCCGTTTACAAATCCAAACATTACAGGTTGAGGCACGAGCCTAATAAATTTCCCCAATTTGAATAGTCCTACTATGATTTGAATTACTCCTGCTAACGCTACTGCGGCAAAAACAAACTCAAGACCGTTTGATTTCATTAAAGCTATTAATACGATAACAGTTGCTCCAGCGCCTCCAGAAATTAGACCTGGTCTACCGCCAAAAATAGCTGTTACAAGTCCCATAATAAACGCAGCATACAAACCAACCAAAGGAGGAAAACCAGCTAATATGGCAAAAGAGAGCGATTCTGGAATCATTGTCATCGCAACGGTTAATCCCGCTAGGATTTCTGTTTTGTAATTTACTTTTTGTGTGAAGTCAAATAAATTGAAGTACTGTTTCATTCGTTGTTCTAAAAAATTTATAAAAAAAGCTTGTTGAAATTGATTCACATGCTAAGGGTGTAGATGCTTTTTATTGCGCTAGAGTTACCTGTGCACAAAGCAAAAAAGCTTTAATAAGAAAATAGATGTGCTCTATTTTTGCAAAATGCAAATGTAATCCATTTTAATTGATGTTCAAAGGCAATGAACTAATCTGTGTAATCAACCGTATTTACCTACGAAATAATTAAACATTCCCTAAATTCATTAGATTATCGCTCAGTTAACGACATAAATTGTTAACAATTTTAACAATTTGTTAATATAAAGAATTCTAACAAAAAACATTAATGAATATATTTACGGTCCAATAATTTAATCCTCAACTATGAAGCATTTTTACTTAAAGACGCAGTTCCTTTTGGTGACTGTATTTTCCTTTTTAAGTGCCATTTCATTTGCTCAGGTTCCGTCCTACTATAATGGAACTAATATTAGCCAAAATGGAACAACCTTAAAATCAAGTCTTGCCACTTTAATAAGCAGCAATACGATTAACTTAAGTTATACTCCTGGCGTCTGGGACGCTCTAAAGCAAACCGATTTAGATCCTACAGATCCTACTAAAGTCCTATTGATTTACGGTTACAACGATACTGATACTGATATCACAAATGATCGAACGCGCTCAAAAGACGCTAACGGCGGAAATAGTGGTAATTGGAATAGAGAACACGTTTATGCACGATCATTAGGAAACCCAAATCTAGGTAGCGAAGGACCTGGAAGTGATGCACATCATTTGAGAGCATCGGATATTACTTTAAATGCTACACGAAATAACTATCCTTTTGGTGCTAGTTCAGGTAATGCAAAATTAATAAATAGTACCTATTTTTATCCTGGAGATGAATGGAAAGGAGATATCGCACGTATGGTCATGTACATGTACTTACGTTATGGGAACCAATGCTTACCCAATACTGTTGCAGTAGGATCAAACACATTTAGCGCAGATATTCCAGACGTATTACTGCAATGGAATGCTGAAGATCCAGTTTCTCAAGTAGAGATCAATAGAAATGCTATTTTAGAAGGCGTGCAAGGAAATAGAAATCCGTTTATAGATAACCCTGCATTTGCAACTGCAATTTGGGGCGGACCACAAGCTCAAAATAGATTTGATGGTAGTGTGCAATTAGACACTGAATCACCAACAACTCCTGCAACGCTATTTGCTACCAACACAACTGCTACAGGAACTGAATTAAGTTGGACTCAATCAACGGACAATGTGGGTGTTTTAGGATACCGTATTTATAATGGTTCAGTACAAATTGCATCTTCATCAACTGCGACTTATACTTTTACCAATTTAAATGCTAATACTACTTATACTTTTTCTGTAAAAGCCTTTGATGCGGCAGGAAATATTTCGAATGCTAGCAACGCTGTAGCACTAAAAACCTTAGTTGGCACTCCTACTCCAGCACCTACTTCATCAGTAGTTTTTATAAACGAAATTCATTACGATAATGCTGGTACAGACGTAGGTGAAGGTGTCGAAATTGCGGGAACAGCGGGAACAGACTTAACAGGATGGAGTATCGTACCGTATAATGGTGCGATAGGATCTGGAGCTACTTATACACCAGTAGGCGTATTATCTGGTACAATTCCTAATCAATCCAATGGCTTTGGAACCGTTTTTGTAGCAATAAATGGCTTACAAAATGGCGCGCCTGATGGTATTGCTTTAGTGGATGGTACTGGTAAAGCCATTCAGTTTTTAAGTTATGAAGGAGTATTTGTTGCTACCAATGGTCCTGCTAACGGAATGACTAGTACAGATATTGGTGTTTTACAAAACGGATTAGAAGCTGCTGGCTTATCATTACAACTAAAAGGCAGCGGAACCCAATATAGCGATTTTACGTGGCAAGCAAGTGCTAAAAGTACGTATGGAGCTATCAATAATGGGCAGTCATTCACACTTGTCAGCGTCCCTGTTACCGCGCCAGTAAATGTCATGGCAACTAACGTTACTCAAACAGCTGCTACCATCTCTTGGGATGCAGTAACTGCCGCGGCATCATATGAGATTTATAGCGGAAGTACACAAGTAGCAACAACCACTGCTACTTCTTATACATTTAACAATCTAACCGCAAATACTACTTATAATTACACAGTAGTAGCTGTAGATACAAACGATAATTCATCTGAAGCAAGTGTTGCTGTAACTTTCAAAACAGTAGCTAATAGTGTTCCCGTAGCATCAGGATCTGTTTTTATAAACGAAATTCATTACGACAACGCAGGATCGGATATAAACGAGGGAGTAGAAATTGCTGGTTTAGCGGGTATTGATGTTACAGGATGGAAAATCATTCCGTATAATGGAGCAAATGGCGCCAGTTATACGCCTGTGGGAACGTTCTCTGGAGTCATACCTAATCAATTAAACGGATATGGAACAGTACATGTAGCCATTCCGGGACTACAAAATGGCGCGCCCGACGGACTAGCTTTAGTTGATGCTGAAAATAAGGTAATTCAATTCTTGAGCTACGAAGGAAGTTTCACAGCTACTAATGGACCTGCCATTGGTATGACTAGTACTGATATTGGTATCGAGGAAACTAGTACAGCAACAGTTGGTAACTCTCTTCAATTAATTGGTAGAGGAACAAAATACAGTGACTTTACATGGGAAACAGCAACAAGCACTTCTGGATCAACTAATAAAGGACAAAAGTTTGGTGATTTAGTATTTATCAATGAAATCCATTACGACAACGCAGGAACAGACATAGGAGAAGGCGTTGAAGTTGCTGGTTATGCTGGAGTTGATCTAACAGGCTGGAGCATTGTTCCCTACAACGGAAACGGAGGAGCTAGCTATACTCCAGTAGGTACTTTCTCTGGGATTATTCCTGATCAATTAAATGGATACGGAACTGTTTTTGTTCCTATTTTAAATTTACAAAATGGCGCTCCTGACGGACTTGCTTTGGTTGACCCTAACGGTAAAGTGATTCAATTTCTAAGCTACGAAGGCAGTTTTACTGCTACTAACGGTCCTGCAAATGGCATGACAAGTACTGATATTGGAATAACAGAGGAAAGTAACGCCGCTGTTGGAACCTCACTTCAACTAATTGGTGCTGGATTTACCTATGCCGATTTTACATGGCAATCAGCTACAGCTACTTACAATGCCGTAAATAAAGGTCAGTTTTTTGGTAATGCGAGCGAGATTATTGTTGTGCTTCCAATAGCCGAAGCGAGATCTAAAGCAGATGGCGAAATTGTAACAGTTACCGGTACTTTGACCGTTTCAGATCAATTTGCAGGATCTGCCTATATCCAAGATGCTACTGGTGCAATTGCTGTTTTTGATAAAACGGTTCACGGATCGGGATTATTTAAAATTGGTGATTCTTTGACCATAACTGGAACAAAAAGCACCTATACTGAGCAAATTCAAATAAGTCCTGTAAGCGCTGTTACTAATAACGGACCAGCAACTTCACCTATCGAACCTAAAACGATTACTTTGAGTGAGATGGCAAATCACCCGGCTGAATTAGTACAAATTGTGAACACTACTTTTCCTAAGCCAGGTGCTATCATTTTTGGGAACTCCAGTATTAATATTACAGATGCAAGCGGTACCGCACAATTGCGTTTAGACGCTGATGTAACAGACCTTGTAGGATTTGCTCAACCTGATAATTGCGCTACCATTACAGGAGTTGTGGCTAATTATTTTGCCACTCAGCAATTATTACCTCGAATGAGATCTGATTTTCCTTGTGCTACTAAGTACCAACAAACAGGAAGTGACTTAGCTATTGCAAATGACAAAACGTTCGATATCGCTACGTGGAACGTAGCTTGGTTTGGAGACGAAACAAATTCGCCCGCTGCAGGCAAACCAAATTCTGACGCGATTCAAAAAGAAGCTGTTAAAAATGTTTTACAACAATTAGACGCTGACATTTATGCTGTTGAAGAAGTATCAGATGATGCTTTACTTGCCCAAATGGTGAGTGAGATGAATGACTATAGTTTTGTTCTATCAGAAGCGACATCGTACCCAAGCGACGCCACTGGACCGAAACAAAAAGTAGGTTTCATTTATAAAAATAAAACCGTAAAACCAGTAAAAACTAAAGTATTACTACAAACAATACACCCTTTTTACAATGGAGGCAGTACCGCTGCTTTGACTAATTATCCAGACACTGATAAATCAAGGTTTTTTGCTAGTGGAAGATTACCATTCATGTTGACAGCAGATGTAACTATTGGCGGAGACACAAAACAAATTAACATCATAAATCTTCATGCTAGAGCTAATACTAGTGGTGACGCTCAAGGCAAATATGATATGCGTAAATTTGACGTCGAAGTATTAAAAGATACGCTAGATGCTCAATACCCTGAGGCGAATTTAATTCTACTAGGCGATTATAATGATGATGTAGACTTTACTGTATCATCAGTACCTACAACAGTATCTACTTATGAAGCTTACGTTAATGACAACGCTAGATATAAGGTACTAACAAAAACTTTGAGCGAACAAGGGTTTAGATCGTATGCAACTTATGAAAACATGATTGACCATATCACCGTTTCTAATGAATTAGCCAATTTATACATTGACGGTTCAGCTAGAGTTCATTATGAATTCTTTTCAGCAGATTATACGAAAACAGCTTCTGACCATTTCCCTGTTTCTGTTAGATTGCAACTCAAAGCTTTCACATTAGAAACTACTAGCACAACTAATATTACTTGTAACGGAGCTGCAAATGGAACTGCTAAGCTGATACTATCTGGTGGTATTGCTCCTTACACCTACACCTTGAATAACGGGACACCTTTTAGTGCAAATATCATTACTGACCTAAAAGCGGGAAGTTACAATGTACTTATCTCAGATGCATTAAACAATCAACTTAATACTACTTTTATCATCACTGAGCCTACAATTATAAAAATTGCAGCAACAAATGAAGAGACAGTATATAGCGGTTATGCTAAAAATTCTTGCGTGAC
>CAXBGV010000044.1:0-12957 GCA_963975235.1 uncultured Flavobacterium sp.
TGTTATAGAGCCTGCAATCATTACTGTGCCGGCACCAGTTGTCACACAGTTTGCTTGTACTGTAGGAACAAATGCATCTAATTATGCATCGATTACAGTTTCGAATGTAACAGGTGGTTCAGGAACTTATGTTATTTATGAATTTATCAAAGGGTCAACAGTAGTACAAAGAGGCCCTGATACTGTTTATATCGAGTCCGATTATACTGGAGGTTCTTACACCGTAAATGTGTATGATGATAACAATTGCGTGGGATCAACTACAACATTGATTTCAATAGCGGCATACACTGCTTTAGATGATATTACTGTAAATGTAGACAGAGCGATCACTTGTGACAATTTAGAAGATATTACTGCAACTGCGGTAGATGCAGTAGGAAATCCAATAGCTGGAATTCAGTACACATTAGTAGATGATTTAGGAACGATATCAGTAACCAATTCAAATGGTGTGTTTACTAATTTGAATATTGGTAATTATATTATCACAGCCTTAAATACTGCAACAAGTTGTAGTATTAAAACGGTACATTATGTAAACGATCCTGATACTTTTATCCTTCAAGCGGTAAAAACAGCTGATGTGATTTGTTTTGGTTCAAATGAAGGTGCGGCTACGATTACCCTTATTGATACACAAACGCCAAGCAAAGCAGGTTCATTTACTTATACTGTATCAGGTCCAACACCGAGTTCAGGAACTTCTGCCGTTGCAGGTCCGTTGAACTTGACAGGTTTGACTGCTGGAGAGTATACAGTAACGGCTCGTTTAGTGAATACACCATTTTGTACTGTATCTACTATATTCTCTATAAATCAGCCAGCCGAAGCGCTAGCCATTGCAGAGACCCACACAGCTATTACTTGTATTGCGGGTAATAACGATGGATCAATATCAGTTACGGCAACGGGTGGATGGCCTGGAGAGTACCAATATGAGGTAATAAAAGACGGTGCCTTGTTTAGTGCTTACAGTGATAAAACAGAATACACTGATTTAGTTGCAGGAAGCTATACGATTAACGTAAAAGATAGTGAAGGCTGCCCAGCCTCAGTAATTGTTGACTTGGTAGTACCAACTCCAATTTCACTTACTGTTACTCCAGCTACGCAATTATTATTATGTTTAGGAGACGAAAATGGTACAGTTGAAGCAACTATGGTAAGTGGCGGACAGGGAAGTAACTATACTTATACTTTAAATTACTTGTCACTAAACCCTGTAGTCTCTTCAGGACCACAACAATCTCCAATATTTGCTAATTTAGGTGCAGGAAGTTACTCTATAACAGTTACAGATGGTTACAACTGTAGCACAGAGTCGGCTACTGTGGTTATCAACGAACCTACAGAAGTAAATGCAGCATTAGTACTTTCAAGAACAGCAACATGTTTGAGTTCGGCACAAGTAACTTTATCTGCTTCTGGAGGCACAGCGCCATATAGCTATAGTGTTGATAACGTAACATATATTCCGTTTACATCAGGAAACACGATGACTTTTGATGTAGCGCCTGGCACTTATAATTATTATGTAAAAGATTTTAATAACTGTGTCGCTTTCCAATCAAATGATATTAAAGTAGAAGCAGTACCAACATTAGTTGTTACCTTAGATGTAACTAACGCCAAAGTGAATTGTTTCAATGATAACAATGGTGTAATTGTAGCAAAAGCTACAGGTGGCTTAGGTAACTATATTTATACGTTGTATAACGGCTCAGGAGTAGCAATAACGCCAGCTCCAGTTCAGAGCACACCGGGACGTTTTGATGGTTTAGTTGCAGGCTTCTACCAAGTACGTGTACAAAGCGGATCTGATTGTTCAGTATCATCTAGTATTGAAGAAGTAAAACAACCAGCTGCCCCAATTACTTTTACACCAACGATTACAAATGTATCCTGTTTTGGAGGTAGAAACGGAAAAGTTGAAATTGTTGCTACTGGTGGTACCGGTGCGATCATATACTCCATCTCGCCAAACTCAAATCAATTCTTTGATACTGGTGTTTTTGATAATCTTTCAGCTGGAGCCTACCAAATAGTAATTCAAGATGAAGCAGGTTGTTTCATACCGTATGAGGTTACGATTGTTGAACCGCCAATTTTATATGGTACCTTAGTGCCAAACTCAATATTACCAGAAATTTGCGATGGTGATATGGATGGTGCGTTTACTATTGAGATTTTAGGAGGAACAGCGCCTTACAAAGTAAGTTTAGATAATCGATCAGGAACGTACACTCAAGGAGCAATTGGTCAAACAGAATTTGATTTCACAAACCTTTCAGGAGGTACTCATACTGTATTCTTTATAGATGCGGCAGGATGTAACTCTGAATTAGATGTGGTTATGCCAGATGCAGTTATCATTAATCCCGTAGCGACGGTAAATTATGATTGTGTTAATAATGCACAATCAAATACTGTAACCGTTACTTATGACAGCAGTAATGATGCTACAGATCTTGATTTTGATCTGGATGGTTTAGGGAACTATCAAGCAAGTAACATTTTTATTGATGTGACTCCTGGTCCGCATTTTATTAATGTGAGACACACTAACGGTTGTGAAAAAGCAACTTTACCATTTATTATAGATCAAGTTGACCCTTTGACACTTGTAATAGCTGATGGTGATTTGAACCAAATTAAAGCAACTGGTTCAGGAGGTGCAGGACAGTATGAGTACAGTTTTGACGGAGAAGCCTTTACAACAAATGATACGTATGCATTCTACAAATCGGGTATTTATACCGTAATTGTAAGAGACAAAAACGGATGTACCGCAACCGTTAGTAGAGAATTTACTTATATCGATATTTGTATTCCAAATTATTTTACTCCTAATGATGATGGTGTATTAGATACTTGGGCGCCAGGATGTACTAATAATTATCCTAATTTAACGTTTGCAATTTTTGACCGTTACGGACGTGAGATTGCTAGATTGCGATTAGGTGATAAATGGGACGGTAAGTATAAAGGTGCTGAATTGCCTTCGGGAGATTACTGGTATGTTCTTAAATTAAATAATAATAAAGATGATCGTGAGTTTGTAGGTCACTTTACTTTATATAGATAACAAAAAAAATGAAAATTATGACGTTGTCTATAAAACCTCTAATTATGAAAAAAATACTTAGTTCATTTTTCCTCTTGACCGTAACTTTGTCTAGTTATGGTCAAGAGTTAAATTTACCTGTTTTTACACAGTATCTAGCCGATAATCCTTTTGTATTGTCGCCTTCGTTTGCAGGTATTGGAGACAATCTTAGAATAAGAGCAAACGGCTTGACACAATGGGTTGGCATCAAAGATGCTCCAGATAATCAATCTCTGTATGCTGATTTTAGAATTATGGATCGTTCGGGAGTTGGGATATCCCTGTACAACGATAAAAACGGGTACACTAGTCAAACGGGAGCTAAGGTTTCTTTTGCACACCACTTGATTCTAGATTATTATTCTAAGCAATATTTATCTCTTGGTATATCCTACAATTACAATAATTTTAAAATTGATATAAACGAGTTCAGACCGGATGTTCAAAATCCAGTTATTGATCCTGCTATTACGAACAATCGATTTGTAGCAAATAACAATTTTGATGTTAGTGCACTGTATAGAAACAAGGGGTTTTATGCTGCTTTTAATGCGAGCAATATTTTAGACAAAAACACAGATAAGTTTACTGGTATAGAGCCAATTTTACTCCGAAATTATCAAGTTTATACCGGTATGGTGCTTAAAGGTGCAACAAATCGCGAAGAGTTCGAGCCTTCGGTCTATTATCAATATTTTGTAAGTGATAAGAGATCAAGTACCGACATCAATTTTAAGTACCGAAAATACAATCGTTACGAAGATTACTTCTGGATAGGAGCATCGTATCGATTTTTAAATGATCAGCCTTTAAAACCGCTTAATTTAGGTCCGATGCTAGGTTTCCAAAAGTCTGGTTTTTATTTTGGTTACTCCTACCAAGTAACGTTCAATCAGTTGTCGTCATTTAACTCTGGTACACATATGATTACAATAGGATTCGATTTCTTGCAAGGAATTAGTGATTGTCCTTGTACACAAAGTCCAGTTCACGACTAAAGCAAATAGTAGAATAGAGTAAGCGGTATTTTTATACCGCTTTTTTTTTGTGCCAATGAAAGTTATCTAGCTGGAAACTAAATTTTTAATTTACATCGAAGTCAATTACATCGATTTCGTTGTGTTTTTCGCTTTTTTAATCCTTTATCGAAATTTAATAGTACGCTAAAAGTTCTATATTTGTTGTTCTATTAGAACAAATAATTAAAAATAAGGATTAGATGAAGACTTTAAACGACTTTGACTTTAAAAATAAAAAAGCAATAATACGTGTTGATTTTAACGTACCGTTAGACGACAATTTTAATGTTACTGATGCGACTCGTATCGAAGCAGCAAAACCAACAATCGATGCTATTCTTGCCCAAGGCGGAAGTGTAATTTTAATGTCGCACTTAGGGAGGCCTAAAGGAGTAGAGGAGAAGTACTCGCTTAAGCCTATTTTAAAAACGACCTCAGATATTTTAGGAGTAGCAGTTCAGTTTGCTTCAAATTGTATTGGTGATGAGGCAAAGACTGCCGCAGCTAATTTAAAATCAGGTGAAGTTTTATTGCTAGAGAATTTACGTTTTCATGCTGAAGAAGAGGCGGGTGATGTTGCTTTTGCAAAAGAATTAGCGTCGCTGGGAGATATTTATGTAAATGATGCATTTGGTACTGCCCATAGAGCGCACGCATCGACAACGATTATTGCTCAGTTTTTTCCAAATGAAAAATGTTTTGGAACTTTATTGGCCAAAGAAATTGAAAGTTTAAATAAAGTGCTTAAAAACAGTGAACGTCCAGTTACGGCTGTTTTGGGAGGATCTAAAGTGTCTTCAAAAATTACAGTAATCGAAAATATATTAGACAAAGTAGATCACATGATCATTGGTGGTGGTATGACTTTTACTTTCGTGAAAGCATTAGGTGGAAAAATTGGAAACTCGATCTGTGAAGATGATAAGCAAGAATTAGCTCTTGAGATTTTAAGATTAGCCAAGGAAAAAGGAGTTCAAATTCATATTCCTGTAGATGTTGTTGCAGCTGATGACTTTTCTAATACCGCTAACACTAAAGTTGTCGATGTAAAAGAAATTCCTGATGGATGGCAAGGACTTGACGCAGGTCCTAAGTCACTAGAGATTTTCGAAAAAGTAATTATGGAGTCTAAAACTATTTTATGGAACGGACCGCTAGGTGTTTTTGAAATGGAAAGTTTTGCCAAGGGAACTATTGCTTTAGGTAACTTTATTGCTGCTTCAACTGCACAAGGAGCTTTTTCTCTCGTAGGCGGAGGTGACTCTGTTGCAGCTGTAAAACAATTTGGTCTAGAAGACAAAATGAGTTATGTATCTACTGGCGGAGGAGCAATGTTAGAAATGCTAGAGGGCAAAACTTTGCCAGGTATTGCAGCAATTTTAGACTAAATTCTGCATTTTTAACAATATTTATACTTTTTTTCAGTTGTAACCTATTAAGTTTGTAAAAAATGATTTTTTTTAATCATTTACAATTAAGCAAGTTGACTGAAAAAATGAGAATAAAAAATACCACCTTAGCCATCATTTTATTAGTATCAATTCCTTTGTTTTCGCAGCAAAATAGCGAGAACAATGGAATTTTTATGAAAGAAAATAACCGTTCCTATCTCGATTCGATCAAAAAGAGTTTTGTTAAAGATGCCATGGCGTCCTGCGTAGATAGTTTGTGGATGAAGGAATTGACAGATTTAGATCTCTATAACGACATCACAAGCGACATCCAAAACATTAATACCGCCGATAAAGTCGATTATGAATTATCGACTGAGTTGTTGAAATCAAGACTCGAAGCAATGAATGCCAAATCTCCCTTTAGGATTGAGTACAACGAAAGTTTAGAAAACGTAATCAAGTCTTTTTTAAAATACAGGAAAAAGTCTTTTGGTAGATTAATGGCCATCTCAGAATATTATTTTCCTTTATTCGAAGAGGAGTTCGCAAAGCAAAATATACCCTTAGAGATTAAATACCTAGCCATCGTAGAGTCTGCTTTAAATCCTAAAGCGGTTTCTAAAATGGGCGCAACAGGACTATGGCAGTTTATGTATCAAACAGGTAAACAATACAATTTAAAAATAGATTCCTATATAGATGAGCGCAGTGATCCAATAAAAGCGACGGCCGCTGCTGCAAAATATATGTCGAATATGTACGGTATTTTTGGGGACTGGGAATTGGTTTTAGCTTCGTATAATTCAGGTCCAGGGAATGTTTCTAAAGCAATTAGACGCTCTGGCGGACAACAAAATTACTGGAGTATTAGGAAAAACCTACCCAAAGAAACTCAAGGATACGTTCCTGCTTTTTTAGCTACGATGTATTTGTATGAATATCGAAAAGAACATGGCATTGTTCCAGACAGAGCAGTAGTACAACATTTTGCTACAGATACCGTGATGGTAAGAAAGGAAATGTCATTTAAGCAAATATCAGACTTACTGGAGGTTCCTATTGCGCAATTACAGTTATTAAATCCATCGTATAAACTTAATATCATACCGTCTTATAGAGATGAAAAGCATTATTTGCGTTTACCAAACGATAAAATTGCTCTTTTTACTTCAAACGAAGAAAAGTTATATGCATATGTTCAATATGAATTAGATAAAAAAGAAACGCCTTTTAGCACTGCTACCGCAATAGCAAGTACTACAGAAGCGAGTTCAAACCCAACAGAAACCAAGTTCAAAACTCAATATTACAAAGTAAAACGCGGCGATAATTTAGGAACAATAGCTACTAATAATGATGTATCTGTCGCTGACTTAAAAAAGTGGAATGGCCTTAGGAGTAATACAATTGCATACGGTCAAAGTTTAAAGATTTTAGCGAAGGAATCTATTACAAAAACGCCCGTTGTACCAGCTAAAGAGGAGCCTGTACTTGCTAATAAAGTAGTTAAGGATAATAAAATCAAGACAGATAATACTAAAGATACTTTGGTAGCAAACAGACAATCAGTTTATGTAGTGCAAAACGGGGATAATATAAATACCATTGCAGATAAATACAAGGTGACTGTAGCTCAAATTAAACAGTGGAATAACTTAGCAGATAACACTCTGAATCAAGGGACATCATTACAAATTGCTGCCGACTCAAAGGAAGTAGTTAAAATGGAGTTGGCACAATCACCTGAGCTGAAACAAATTCAATATACAGTTCAAAAAGGAGATAACTTAAGTAATATTGCGAAAAAGTTTGGTGCAACAGTCGAAAACTTGAAAGTTTGGAATGGTCTCTCTAGTACAGCTATTGCATTAGGAAGCGAATTAATAGTTGCTAAGGATGAAATTGCAATAACGACTAATGCAGTTGCTGTGAGTGCTTTTAAAGTAAAAAATAGCCTTAAAAGCACGGTAAAAGATGCGAATGATTATTATGTCAAAAAAGGAGATTCCTTGTTTAGCATAGCCAAAAAATATCCCGGGATCTCAGTATCAGACATTAAAAAATGGAATGGTATAAAAGATGAAAATATTAAACCAGGAATGAAACTAAAAATAAACGGCTAGCATAAAAAACATAAATGCAAAATGAGGGTTTTATTCGATAGTGAATAAAACCCTCATTTTTTTAGTTTTTGAGCGTTTTTTTATTGATTCATAAAAAGTGGAATGATATTCGCGGGTAATTGGAGGTAACTAATAGTTCCTTTGAAATATGTATCTTTAGAAGCTATTATGAATAGTGTACCCTGCGTGTTAATCGTTTTAAAATGAATAAAAAATTACTTTTATTGCTCTTCATTGCCTCCTGTTTATTTGTTTCTTGTAAAAAAGAGGAGGTTGGTGTTCCTCGAATAGCAAACGGAAAAATTAATAATATTGCTATTATTGTCGATGACTTACTATGGAATGGAGAAGTAGGAGATAGTGCTCGTAATAAATTTGCTGCTCCTGTTTTGGGATTGCCTCAGGAGGAACCGCTCTTTAATATTAATCAGTATCCCATAAAATTAATGGAGGGGTTTATGACGGATAGTCGCAATGTGATCGTTATCAAAAAGGGAGATATTGATCAGTTTAGCGTTAAAAAAGATGAATATGCGGCACCACAAAATGTATTTCATATCACGGGTAAATCAGTTTCCTCTATTTTATCTCTTATAGAAAAGACCGCGCCTCAGATAATAAAAATGATCCACAAAAATGAGATTGAGGAAAGCCAAAGAATTGCTAGAAAATCACTTTTAGAAAAAGACTATTTCCAAAAAAAATTTAATATTTCGCTTCAAATCCCATCTTCTTATGAGCTCATGTTGCAGGACGCTAATTTTGTGTGGTTAAAAAAAGAGATTATCAGTGGTAACACAAGTGTGCTAATTTATCAAGTTCCTTTATCAACCATTAACAACAAAAATAACATTGTAGCTAATGTTATAAAAATGCGAGATTCGATAGGGAATCTATACATTCACGGAAAAGAGCCTGATACTGATATGATTACTGAAGAAGCCTATGCTCCTTATTTTTTTGTAATAAACCTAGACAACAAGCTTACGTATGAGACCAAGGGAACATGGGAACTCCGCGATGATTTCATGTCAGGACCATTTATAAATTATGCTATAATCGATAAAGAGAATAATAGGGTTTTAGTTCTCGAGGGATTTTGTTATTCCCCTTCTAAAGAAAAACGAGATTTGATGCTAGAATTGGAGGCAATTATTAGGTCAGTAGCGGTTGTTAAGCCATAATTAGTTAAATTCGCTTCGAATATAATATCTAAAATTCCCGCATGAGTTTAAAATGGAAAATAAAGGCTTTTAACGCGCTAACAGTAGATGAGTTGTATGATTTACTACGTTTAAGGAGTGAGATCTTTGTGGTCGAGCAAAACTGTGTCTATCTTGATCTAGACGGCAAGGACAAGCTTGCTTTGCATTTAATAGGCGAGTA
Organism: uncultured Flavobacterium sp.; assembly: GCA_963975235.1. Classification (GTDB taxonomy): domain Bacteria; phylum Bacteroidota; class Bacteroidia; order Flavobacteriales; family Flavobacteriaceae; genus Flavobacterium. The sequence continues at coordinate 9,032 of CAXBGV010000044.1, forward strand.
CGATGGTAAGACTGTGGCACATGCCCGTCTTTTTAAGCCAGGAATAAGTTTTGATAACGCATCGATCGGGCGCGTTGTTGTAGATCAAAACTATAGAGATAAAAAATGGGGACACGATTTAATGAGAGCAGCTATTGCAGGAATTAAGGATAACTATAACGAAACTGCAATAACCATTGGTGCGCAATTGTATTTAAAGAAGTTTTACGAAAGCCATGGTTTTGTGCAAATTAGTGAAATGTATCTTGAAGATGATATTCCGCACATAGAAATGACTAGAGAGTAATTAGATTTTTTTTATTAAAAACTCCACTCTTCGATCCATTTCGCTACCTTTTCCTAAAGGGAATTGATTTCCAACGCCCTTGTAGGACATTCGCATGCTGTTTACTTTTCGGTTTATCAAATACCTAAATACAGCTTTTGCTCTGTTAATAGATAATTTTCGTTCGTTTGTATCTCGATCTATTGCATCACGATAGTGTTCAGGGGTACAACAAACATGTCCAATTATTTCAAACTCGATAGTTTTGTTTTTGTTGAGCAAGGTGGCAACTCTGTCTAGTTCTTTTCTAGAGGATGCTGTAAGGACGCTACTGCCAATATTAAAGAGAATGTTTTCAAAAAAAATACGATCGCCCACTTCATGCTTGTCTTGAAATGAATTGTAAATCCCTTTTCCAAAACTGTTTTTGCTAACAACTAAAATATCTACACGTCTGTTTTTTGAACGAATTTCGGAAAGATTTTTTGGAGGATTGTCGCTTAGCAAGACCCTTCCTTTTCCCTCTATAATTACAATTTTATTTTTATTGAAGCCTTTATCAGTTAATATTTTTTGAACGGTAGTTATCCTGTTTACAGATAGTTTGTAATTGTAGTCGTTGGCCCCACGATCGTCGCAATACCCGTATATTTGAACAGATTCGATACTTGAAGTGTCTGATTGTATGATGAATTCCCAAATGGCTTGTTCTTGTTTTAGGTTTAGAGAGTACTTGTCAAATTCGAAATAAACAGTTTTAATTTCTTTTTCCTGAGCAGTAAGGAAACAAAATAGAAAAAGGGGTAGTATGTAAATGTACTTGAACATTAAAGTTTAAGAATCGTTTTATATTCTACAGGATTGTTTAGAATACTAACTGATTTTTTAATTTCCGAATTTGTTTTAATGTAGTATTGGTACAAACCTTCTTCATATTGAAAACGCTTAATGATTGCTTCGACAATCAAATTTTTTATTTCCTCTTGATTTTTGTCTAGTTGTGTTTCTTCGCTTTTTTGTAAAGCAGTGAGTAATTGTTGGTATTCAACCAAAATACTTTGATCTAACTTTTCTTTTTTGGCTACAGCCAAAGTGTTTTTGAGTGCTACTTCTGTTTCTGTTTCAAATGAATATTTAGCTGTTTTAACAAATTGTTTGAAGGCTTGATAGTCTGTATTTGTGAAGTTAGGCACTTGTGTACCAAGGTTAGGGTTTTTGTAAAAATAAGCAGTTACATAATCAAATATAGCATCGTTTTTCTCTAGTACATTTGCTATCACACTTCTTTTAGTTTCCTCGAGCTGTACATCTGGCAAAATACCGCCACCGTCATAAACAGTTCGACCTTTTTTAGTTTTATAGGCATTGTAATTTTTTTCCTGAGTTCTAGTTGCAATACCATTTTTGTCTTTGTTAGCATAATCTAATGCTTGAATGCAACGCCCAGATGGCGTATAGTAGCGCGAAATCGTTACTTTTAGCTGGGTATTGTATGTTAAATCAATTGGTTTTTGTACCAAACCTTTTCCAAAACTACGGCTTCCAACAATTACAGCCCTATCAAGATCCTGCAGAGCTCCAGAAACAATTTCAGAGGCAGAAGCACTTTTGTCATTAACAATAATTACTATTGGAATTTGAGTGTCTACGGGTTCATTTTGAGTCTTGTAAGTGTTGTTGTATTTTTCGTTTTTCGATTTAGTGGTAACGATAATTTCGTTTTTTGGGACGAATAAGTTACAAATATTTACTGCTTCGTTTAATAGCCCTCCGGGATTATCTCGAAGGTCCAGTATGATTCTCTCGGCGCCCTGATTTTTCAAATCTTCAAGCGCTTGTTTAGTTTCGTTAGATGCTTTTTGGTTAAATCGAGCGAGTACAATATAGCCCGTTTTGTCATCTATTTTTGCGTAGAAAGGAACTGATTTGATTCCTACTTCATCCAGAACGATCTCGGTATTTTTTGATTGACCTTGTCGCAAAAATTGTAGTGCGATTTTCGTATTTTTAACTCCTTTAAGTAATTGAGAGGCATCATCTTTGAAATCAGTGATTGGCACATCACCTATTTTAGTGATGAGGTCCCCTGGCTTTAGTCCAGCTTTATCAGCAGGGAAATTTTTATAAACTTCTCTAACAATTAGTTGCCCTTCTTTTTGAGAAATTAATGCGCCTATACCAGTGTATTCGCCAGTATTGTTAATTTTGAAACGCAGTACATCTTGTTCGTTAAAATAAACGGTATAAGGATCTAAACTAGCCAGCATGCCCTTTATCGCTTTATCCATGAGTTCTCCGGGATTCGACTCGTCAACGTAATTATTATTTACCTCTTTGAATAAAGTTGTGAAAATTTCTATTTGTTTAGCGATTTCAAAAAAATCATTTTTAAAACTACTTCCAATAAACAGAAATGCAGCGGCTGCAGCAGGGATGAGGTACTTTTTTTTGATGAAAGGATACATTAGTTTTTATTTTTTTGTTTTATTTTTTTTCGAATAAAATAAATAATTCCAAGAAGGATAATTATAAATGGCCAAATTGATACTATAAATATAAAAAAGCTTGAGATTGCATTAAAACCAGATTCTATAGCATTCCAGATTTTAGATCCATACGAAATCGTCACGCCGTTATCAGTCGCTACGGTTTTGTAAAAATCAATTGTTATCGTACTTTCTGATATTCTATTTTGTAAATAATTTAGCTTTCCTTGTGTTGCTTCAACGTCCTCTCTAATAGCAGAAAGTTGTTTTTCGATTTCTAAGATTTCTGAGACTTTATTTGCTTTTTGCAAGAGCTCAATGTACCTGTTTTCTAACGATTTTTTAGCTTTTAATCTGGTATCAATATCAATATATTGGGCGGTAACATCCTCAGCTGTTATTTCTTTATTATCAAAGTATGCCACTCCTTTTGATATGTTTTTTATGAATACATCAAAATTATGGCTAGGAACGCGTACAACTAATTTCCTGTAAACAGTGCCGTAATCCTTACCTTCAATATCATTTTGAATCGTACCATTAGCTTCGCTGGTATTTGTAATAATTTGATTGTAAGTACGATCAAGGTCTGAGGTTTCAAATCGAAGATTACCTTCTTTGATTATCTTTGGATCAAGCTTTACACCTACTTTAGATTTACTTTCATTAGTTTCTGTTTTTGCAGGTAATACAATGTTTTGCACTTGCGATTCTAGAGCTTCATCGGCTTGCTTGCAGCTAATAAAAGAGCATATAAAAATGATCAGAATGGCTTTTAGCTTCATGTAATAGATTTTTTACATGCTAAAAATACAAAAAATAGGTTTGCTACTCTTCTTTTTTTGTTGTTTGAGCGATAAACTTCTCAAAGAGCTGAATTGTTTTTGTATTGATCTCTTCGTAAGACAATCGATCTTTAGACTGATAAAAAAACATAAACGTATAGGGTTTGTCTATCGAGTCAAGTAGTATGTGTTTGTTGAGTCTGTAGGTTTCGCGCAAAACACGCTTAAAATAATTGCGATCTACTGCTTTTTTGAAGTTTTTTTTAGAGACTGAAACGCCCATTTTTATCTTTTCGCCGTCATTATCTGTTATTGAATGGTAAACAAGGCGCAAAGGATATTTTGAAACTGATTTGCCCTCGGTGAACAATAATCCAATGCTGATTTTAC
>CAXBGV010000045.1:0-12801 GCA_963975235.1 uncultured Flavobacterium sp.
AGTAACACTTTTTTGTTTATAACCCAAAAAAAATCCGAAACTGTAGGGCTTCGGATCATTTTTGTATTTTGTTTGATTATTCTGAGAATTCACCCATTTTAGTGTACTTATCCATTCTTTTAGAGATTAAATCTGCTGTTGATAAATCTTTTAATTCATCGTAAGCTTTTAAAATATAATGCTCTACTGTTTTGAATGTAGTTTCTCTATCGTAATGTGCTCCACCAAGTGGCTCAGGAATGATATCATCAATTAATTTTTGTTTTTTCATGTCAGATGAAGTCAATTTCAAAGCCTCTGCAGCTTGTTCTTTGTACTCCCAACTTTTCCATAAAATAGATGAGCATGACTCTGGAGAAATAACAGAGTACCAAGTGTTTTCTAGCATATATACACGATCTCCAACTCCTATTCCTAATGCTCCACCTGAAGCACCTTCACCTACAATTATAGTTATTATTGGCACCTTAAGACGTACCATTTCGAAAATATTTCTAGCAATCGCCTCCCCTTGACCACGCTCTTCTGCTTCTAGACCTGGATATGCACCAGGAGTATCAATTAGCGTAACAACAGGAATACCAAACTTTTCTGCCATTTTCATTAAACGCAATGCTTTACGATAACCTTCAGGATTAGCCATACCAAAGTTGCGGTACTGACGTGTTTTAGTGTTATACCCTTTTTGTTGACCAATTATCATAAAAGACTGTCCGCCTATTTTACCTAACCCACCAATCATTGCTTTATCATCCTTGAAGCCTCTATCCCCGTGAAGTTCTAGAAAAGTTTCGCCAAAAAGTGCTTTAATATGGTCTAAAGTATAGGGTCTACTAGGATGCCTTGACAGCTGAACACGTTGCCATGCTGTTAGGTTTTTATAAATATTCTTTTTGGTTTCAATTAACTTCTTGTTGATTTGCTTACAAGTATTTGTAACATCAACGTCTGATTCTTGTCCAATAACTAGACACTTATCTAATTGCTCTTCTAGCTCTTTTATTGGAAGCTCAAAATCTAAATATTCCATAGGATTTGTGCGTTTTATTTTTTTTTTCGGAACTGCAAATATAAAATATTAAATCGTTTGCACCTCTTTATTTTTAATTTAACTACTCATTGGGGTCAAAATACACTATTTGGCAAATTCTACTTCTAGACTTTTGTACTAAAACAAAATTACTTGTTGCCAGCATCGTTACTATTTTAAAGTTCCTTCAACCGATCTAAAAAAAAACCAATTACTTTGTTTCTAGTTTTTTATCTATTACTCTATTCATATAATCTTCGATAAAAGCTTTACAGTTTAATTCTATGTCGTCCATTTCCTTATTCCTGTTTTTGATCAAATTAAACTTAAGTGCTTTATCCTCTTTGTCATAAAAACCAAGAACACTTTTCCCATCAAAAGTACAGATATAATTTCCCTTGGCAAATTGATAGATCGTCCCCGTAGAATTAATCACAAAAGGTTGTGAGGTTTTCTTATCTATCAAACTTCGGCCCCAACTTCTGAAAGGTTTATCATAACCTATCATATCTAAAATTGTAGGATAAATGTCTATTTGCTGCGCCCATTGATCATCGACACCTACGTACTCGCTATTGGGTTTGTATATAAGTATTGGAACAGCAAACCTATTCATTGGTTTTTGAAATTCGTCATAAAAAATTTGGTTGCAGTGATCCGCTACAAGAACGAAAATAGTATTGTCAAACCACGGTTGCTTTTTAGCTTCATCAAAAAAGCGTTTTAGAGCAAAATCAGTATACTCAGCACACTTATGAATAGGTACACCACCTTCTTTAAAGCGATTTTTGTACTTTTTAGGAATATTATAAGGTTCATGCGATGATACTGTAAATACTGATGCAAAAAAAGGTGTTTTCTTTTTGTCTAACGTATTTTTCATGAATTGCAGAAACGGCTCGTCCCAAATACCCCAGAAACCATCGAACTGCGAATCATCATTAAACTCCGTTCGGCCGTAATAATGGTCTATTCCCAATATATTACTAAATCCTAAAAATCCCATAGAACCGTTTGCGGCTCCGTGAAAAAATGAAGTATCATATCCCTCACCTTTTAGAGTAGAAACCAGAGATTCAATTTTTTGCTTTGGATAAGGCGATGATGTAAAAGCATCCTTAAATGATGGTATTCCTGCCAAAACAGACGACATTCCGTGTATAGACTGTCTCCCGTTAGCATAAGCGTTAGTATAAATTAAACTATGTTGCGCTAATGAATCTAGGAAAGGTGCGTGACTTTTATAATCTGGAATATTTGCTTTTTTATTAAAAGCTCCTATGTATTCTCGACCGTAACTTTCGACAATAAAAACGACAATATTAGGTTTGGTTTTTGGGTTGTTATTGTAGCTTTTAATAGGCATTACTAGCTTGTCTATTACTTGCTGATCCACGTCTTGATAGTTCACTTTTGCAAAACCATTGGTAAATAAGGTTCTAAAAATAGCAAAAGGGGTGTTTAACACTAAGTCTGAGTGTACTATGTTTTTTACGTGTCTGCTCGCATCTAACATATTTATGGGTCTTGTCGATTTTTTAAAATCTCCACCTCTAATACCACCAATAACTAGTAGAGCCGTTACTAAAAAACCAATTATTGACAAACTAAAATAAGGGATCCATTTTGTTGGTGTGAATGCTTTTACACTAACTTTTTTGTACAAATAGATCCACACAATTGAGAATAGAAGGAATAATATAAATACGTGCCAATATTCGATCATAAAGTTTAAAAACAATTTACTCTTGTTGGTTTCGTGTTTTAAAACATCTAATGCAACAATGGTAGTTCTAGCAAATGTAAACTTGTAATAAATGAAATCAATGTAGTTCGTTGCATAGGTTAATAAGTTTGATCCAAAATAAAGATAAAACAAAAACTTTTGATAACCCTGACTTGTGTTTTTCCATAGGGGGAAAATAGAAAACACAATAAACAATGCATTCACATACAAAATAGCAGTGGTATCGAAAGCTAAACCATAATAACTTAACGATAGAAAATCAGATAAGGACTCTACTCTTAATAAATCAGCATTGTAAAAATAAAACAACACACGAGCAATGAAATAAAATAAATAAGCTAGAATAAGTCTGTAGATTAGAACTTTATACTCGTTAAGGCGCAAGTGTTTCTGCATTTTGTAATTTTTAATTAGTAAACTTAGTAAAGGTATTATAATGAAGATGTAAAACAAAAATTAGTGTTGACCTACGGCTGTTTGGTTTTTAAGCTAATCATCATTTTTCAATAATTAGGAGAGTAATGCTTTTTTATGTTTGTGTTTTATAATGCCGTTTAGAATAACAGTAATAATTATAATTACAGCACCAATATAAAATGATGTACTCATCTTTTCCTTACCTCCAATAATAAAATAAGCTAACACAATGCCGTAAACAGGCTCTAAATTAGTAGTTAACATTACTGTATAGGGGCTTAATTTTTCCATAACTTTAACTGAGGCCGTAAAAGCATAAGCAGTACATATCGAAGCTAAAATTAAAATAAGAATCCAATTGCTAGCGGATAGTTTGAAAAATGCAACTGAGAACTTCCCTTCAAATAGGTAGTAAATTGAGATGAAAAATACTCCCGCCAAAAATTCATAAAATGAAATAACTGCTGAATTGTGCTTCTCGATTAACTTACCATTCATTAAGGTAAATAAAACGCCGAGAATTATAGAGACTAATGCATACATCATTCCTGCAAAATAATTAATCTCAACATTCATAATCATCGCTAACCCAGCAATGATTACTAAGCCAAAAAATACCTCATACCAAAGCACTTTTCTACCATAAAATAGTGGTTCTAAAATTGAAGCAAAAAAGGCTCCTAACGAAAAAACAGATAATGTGATCGAGACATTTGAAACATGTATGGCATGAAAAAAAAATATCCAATGCAACGCGATTAATAAGCCTACAAATAGTAGTTTGAGAAAAGATCGCAGAGGAATCTTGAACGATGTTTTTTTAGCGAACAGAAATAGCGCTAAAAAAACTGCGGCAAAAAACATTCTGTACCAAACAATAGCATCCGCAGATATAGTAATTAAAGCTCCTAATATTGCAGTAAAACCCCAAATAAAAACTATTAAGTGCAGGTTTAAGTAACTCTTGAGATTATCGTTTTGCATTGCGTAGTAAAAATATAGCTAATATTCCGAAAACTAAATTAGGAAACCAAACTGCTACAAAGGGCGAAAAAGTAGATTTTTCGGCTAAGACGCCAAAAATTTTATCAAAAAAGACAAAACCAAAAGCTACAGCTATCCCGATAGTTAGGTTCATTCCCATTCCACCTCTTCTTTTCATTGCTGAGACAGATACCGCAATGATAGTTAGTATAAAAGCCGAAACAGGTAGACTAAATTTCTTGTACAGAACCACCATATAAACATTAATATTGCTGGATCCTCTTGCTTTTTCCTTATCAATAAATGTCACTAAATCATTTAAAGTAAGTGTTTCAGCAATATACACAACGGGAGTCAAATCCTCAAGATCAAAACTTAACTTAGTCTTTTTCTCTGCTTGTTTTTCTATTTTGTCACCTAATACTCCAACAGTTCTCTTGGTGTAATCATACATCGTGTAGGTGCTATCCTCTGGATTCCATTTAATTCGGCTAGCGGTAGTCTTAGATATTAGCTTCTCTTTATCAAATTTTTCCAAAGCAAAATTAAAGGCAACTTGTGACGCTGTATTAAAGCTGTTCACATATAGGAACTCGTTATCATTAATTTGACGGTATACATCTGTGTTTTTACCACGCATCTGCTCCTTACCGCCTGTCTTTAGGTAGGTGTATCTAAAATTATTGAAGCCTTCACTCGACACAGGAACGACGTAAAAACCCATAACTAAAACAAAAACCGAAACGATAGTAGCTCCTATAATATACGGTCTAAGAAAACGAGTAAAGGAAATGCCAGAACTTAATATTGCAATGATTTCTGTATTATTTGCTAATTTCGAAGTAAACCAGATAATCGATAAAAATAGGAAAATAGGGAATAAACTATTAGCAAAATATATGGTAAAATGATAGTAGTAAATAGCAATATCAAGAAACGGAATTTTATTCTCGATCATGAAATTGATCTTCTCTGATACATCAATAATAATTCCAATAGGAATGAACATCAGTAGCATTGCTGCAAATGTTGCCAAGTATCGTTTTAAGATGTATCGATCTATTATTGTTAACATATAAAAAAGTTTAAAAGTTTAAGGTTTAAAAATTCAAAGTTTAAACTTTAAACTCTAAAAACTCTAAACATTTTTTTATAATCGCTGGTTCATATTCTTAACCATCATTTCTTTCCATGGTTTGAAATCTCCCGCTAAGATATGTTTTCTAGCCTCGCGAACCAACCACATGTAAAATCCAAGATTATGTATCGTAGCAATTTGTTTTCCCAAGTATTCATTTGCTGCAAAAAGATGGCGTAGGTATGCTTTTGTATACTCTGTATCAACAAAAGTAATTCCCATCTCATCAATAGGAGAAAAATCAGCTTCCCATTTTTTATTTTTGATATTTATTGTTCCGTTCGCAGTAAACAACATACCGTTTCTTGCATTTCGCGTAGGCATTACACAGTCAAACATATCTACTCCTAACGCAATATTCTCTAAAATATTAATAGGTGTTCCTACTCCCATTAAGTAACGTGGTTTATCTTCAGGTAATATTTCGCAAACAACCTCTGTCATAGCGTACATTTCCTCTGCTGGCTCTCCTACTGAAAGTCCACCAATGGCATTACCAACCTGATTTGAATTTGCAATGTATTCAGCTGACTGTCTGCGCAAGTCTTTGTAGCAACTACCTTGAACAATTGGAAAAAATGCTTGGTCGTAGCCATACTTTACAGGTACTTTATCAAGATGATTTACACAACGGTCTAACCAGCGGTGCGTCATTTTCATAGAACGCTTTGCATAATTATAGTCACAAGGATAAGGCGTGCACTCATCAAAAGCCATGATAATATCAGCTCCTATTGAGCGCTGGATTTCCATGACATTTTCTGGTGTAAAAAAGTGATACGAACCATCAATGTGTGATTTAAACTTCACCCCTTCTTCTTTAATTTTTCTGTTTGCAGACAGCGAGTACACTTGGTACCCACCTGAATCTGTCAAAATATTACGATCCCAGTTCATGAATTTATGCAATCCACCTGCTTTTTCTAGAATTTCAGTTTTTGGCCTTAAATACAAATGATAGGTATTTCCTAGAATAATATCTGGATTTATATCGTTTTTTAATTCTCGTTGATGCACACCTTTTACAGAAGCGACCGTACCAACAGGCATAAAAATAGGTGTTTCAATAACTCCGTGATCTGTTGTAATACTTCCCGCTCTGGCTTTAGATAGCGGATCTTTTTTTAATAAATCAAATTTCATAATACCATTTTTCTACCGATTGTTCGGCGGGCAAAGATAGCTTAATTTGAAAACTAGAGAATTAGATAACTCAAAAAATTAAATAACATTTAATAAATCAACAAACTATCCCTCTTTACCTAAAACTTAGTATTTGATTGTAATTTAACAAAACTCAACCTCAACATGCTATTTGATTATAGGTGTAGCTAAAATTAGCTGAACTTGAAGTAATTAAAATTTATCTTTAAAATGAAAGTAAATCTGTAAAATTCGATTTTGGTTGTAGATCTTTGCAGAAAAATAAAATCATGAATTGGATTATCTTAATCATAGCCGGTTTATTTGAAGTAGCTTTTGCTTTTTGCCTAGGAAAAGCAAAGGAAACCAGTGGAACAGAGGCAATATGGTGGTATGCAGGTTTTTTAGTTACCTTGATAATGAGTATGACCTTATTGATAAAAGCAACACAAAATTTACCTCTTGGTACAGCATATGTGGTTTGGACAGGTGTTGGAGCCGTAGGTACAGTACTAGTAGGCATCTTCTTTTTTAAAGATCCCATCCATTTTTGGCGTATTTTTTTTCTAATAACCTTGATTGGATCTATTATCGGACTAAAAATGGTGTCTCATTAGTCCTACTGACAACCGATTTTAAAACTACTTTTTATTTTGGTTCATAAAAGCACTAATTTCATCAAATCGGTCACTAAAAGGCCAAAAGTATTGGGTTACCATTGGCACATGCTTTTTGTTTAGGTGAATTAGCTCGACTTTAGGTTGATATAGCTTAAGGGCCTTCAAAAAACGGTCATTAGCAACGGTAATAGAAGGATATGTTTTGTCGCCAACGTAAATTAGTAAAGTTGGCGTGTTTTTATTTAAAAAATAGATTGGCGATGCTTCTTTCCAATTCTCAGGATTGTTTGTCCACGTGGCTAAATAATCATCCTTAGCTGTAGGCGGATACTTTTCTAAATAATTTTTCATGTCTAACCCTGCCGCGTCATTCAATATAATTCCTGCAATACTTTTTTCGTCGATTCCATATTTAGGATTCATTACTGCTAAAGCTCCCAGATGCCCTCCTGCTGAGTGTCCCGTAACGTAAATTTGATTTACATTGCCATTATAGTTCTTTATATTAGCTTGCACCCATTTTATCGAAGCTGCGATTTCCTTAGTCATCACATCATAATTTGCTTGCGGACTCAATGTGTAATCTGGAATAACTGTAATTATTCCTTTCCTAGCGAAGTTACGCCCGAGCAAATTATATGTTTCTTTACTACCGCTATTCCAATTTCCTCCATGTACAAAAACCAGAACAGGAGTTTCTCCCTTTACATTTTTGGGTATAAAAATATTTAAAGTAGGCATACTCGTTTCCGCATTAATTGGGGTTGACAAATAGCTCACATCTGCTTTTTTTGTACTACTACAACTCATTAAACTACCTGTAAGCACAACAACCAAAATAACAGAGAAATAACGCATATGTTTTTTACCAAAGATAACATAATAATCCTTTTTTGCCTTTGAACCACATAAAAAATCTATCGCTTAAAGAGGTTTAAAGAAACAATTTAAATTAAATGAAAAAGAACTTTCGATATTGCTTAGTTTTGTATGAGAGGGCATCACTTATAAAATACTATCAAAATGAACCATACATTACTACTAGTTCCTGGACTTGGAGACTCATCAGATGGACATTGGCAAAACCATTGGCTAGAACATTTTCCAAATGCTAAAAAAGTGACTCAAAACGACTGGCATCAACCCAAACTAAACGAATGGCTGTTAGAATTAAATAACACTATAGAACAAACAGAGGGCCCTATTATATTGGTAGCACACAGCTTAGCGGTCATTTTAGTTGCTCATTGGTCTCAAAAGTATTTTATCCCAAATGTTATTGGCGCACTACTTGTTGCTCCCGCAGATGTAGACTCAAAAAAGCACACTCCTACTGAAACATGGAACTTTGCTCCTATTCCTGTAACTAAACTTAAATTCCCATCGATCTTAATTACTAGTAATGATGATCCTTACATTAATGCTCAAAGAGCAGAATTTCTTGCCGAAAAATGGAAAAGTAAGTACCTAAACATCGGCAATAAAGGACATCTCAATGCAGCATCTCAATTAGGATTATGGACAGATGGTCAAGAAATTTTAGACGAATTAATACAAACCATACAAGAGGAGGTCGCTGTAAAATAATCACTAGCATATTAATACAGAGACAAAAACATTAAAGTAAAATACACCGTATCATGAATAAAACAAAAAATTGGCATCAAAAACACCGTGATGAACTAGACTACGGAAGCCGAATTGCTGATGCTGTGGCAAAAGGAATGGGGTCCTGGAAATTCATAATTATCCAAACAATACTTGTAGTGCTGTGGATGGGGCTAAACTTAATAGCATTTGTACAACATTGGGATCCGTATCCTTTTATTTTACTGAATTTATTATTTTCTACACAAGCAGCTTATGCAGCACCAATAATAATGATGTCTCAAAACAGACAAAATGAACGAGACAGAGCACAAGCGCAAGCAGATTATCAAACAAATATTGATGCCAAACTGGAAATCGAAGCATTAACATCTAAATTAAATTCTATCGAAGTAGATAAACTAGACAAAATAATTCGACTATTAGAATTAATGGACGATAAAAAATAAAAGTACAATCTACAGCTAGCATAATAAAAAGCACTGCTAAAAGCCTTGCAAAAACCAAAACAATTAGTTTTTGTCCCTAAATTAATTAGTACAGCTTGTGTAACATAAGTTACTGATTTTCTATCTTTATAGTATTAATTTTGCTCTAAATAATAATGGTACAGGACTCAAAAACTGTTCTACATAAATATAACTTTATTTTTTAAAAAATGAATTTAGAAAAAGTAATAAAAGAAAAGCAAGGAACTGTAATCGATGTTCGTTCCCATGCAGAATTTATGGGTGGTAACGTCGTAGATTCAATTAACATTGCCCTAAACGAAATTCCAGAGAGGATCGAGGAAATAAAGAAACTAAAAGCGCCCTTAATTTTATGCTGCGCTTCGGGAAATCGCAGCGGACAAGCCCAACACTTTCTTTCTCAACACGGAATAGAATGTTACAACGGAGGATCTTGGCTTGACGTAAATTATCTGAAATCAAAATAAAAAGAAAAACGATGATCAACATACTTAAAAAGTTATTCGGACTTGCTCCTGCTGTAAATTATGCAGAATTGGTAAAACAAGGCGCCATTATACTTGATGTTCGTAGTCCTGCAGAATACAAGCAAGGTAATGTAAAGAAATCAATGAATATCCCTTTGAACGAGCTCTCAAGTTACATTTCAAAATTAAAAAAAGATACTGTAATTATTACCTGCTGTGCTTCAGGAATGAGGAGTGCCTCAGCTAAAAGTATCTTAAAAGCAAATGGTTTTACCTCTGTTTACAATGGAGGTGGATGGAGCAGCTTACAAAATAAATTGTAACCAAATCACATTTTTAAAAATAGAAAAGCCCAACATATGTTAGGCTTTTCTGTTTTTAATACCATCTAATACTAAAAGCTACTTGTGCATTGCATCACTAATACTAGTATCTCTAAAAAAGACCGTATCGATAACTTGATTGTTTTAAACTTGACTATCCATTTTAGGATAATCATTATATCCTTTGTCTGTAAAAGTGTAAAAAGTAGCTGGGTCTGGCTTATTTAATGGAGCGTCTTGCTCAAAACGAGCTACTAAATCTGGATTTGCAATAAATGGAACTCCATAAGCTACCATATCAGCGTAACCATCCTCAATAACTTTATTCCCAGATTCCTTTGTAAAACTTTTGTTAATCATCAAAAGTCCTTTATATATAGGTCTAAAATGTTTTGCAATTTCAGCTACGGCGTAAGGCACTTCTGTTACATCTGTCAAAGGTTCCGTTAAGTGCAAGTAAGCCAATCCATACTCATTTAGCTTATTTACAATATACTCATGTGTATCTATAGTTTCTTTATCAACTGTCATTCCTTGTACACCATGCATTGACGGATTTAAACGCACTCCCACTTTTGAGTAATCAATAACATCTTTCAAAGCATCCAGAGTCTCAAATAAAATACGCGCTTTGTTCTCGATACTACCACCATATTCATCCGTGCGGGTGTTTGAACACGCATTAAAAAACTGGTGAAACAAATAGCCATTTGCAGCATGTAACTCGACACCATCAAAACCAGCAGCTACGGCATTTTTTGTACTGTTCTTAAAATCTAATATAGTTTCCTTAATATCCGCGATTGTCATTTCCTTTGGCGTAACAGTGTCTATAAATCCGCTCGCTACATATGCTTTTGCCTCTGGATTAATCGCTGATGGTGCATGAGGCAGTTCTCCATTGTGTAATTCTGGATGTGACAAACGCCCTGTGTGCCATAATTGAACAAAAATCATTCCCCCTTTATCATGAACCGCTTTTGTTACTTGTTTCCAGCTTTCGGTTTGTTCTGGGCTGTAAATCCCTGGAACATTAATAAAACCAACTGCTTTTTTACTAACCACAGTCCCTTCTGTGATTAACAGTCCTGCGTCTGCGCGATCTGCATAGTAAATAGCCATTTGTTCTGTTGCTAAATTACCTTCGTTTCCTGCACGACTCCTTGTCATTGGTGCCATTGCCATGCGGTTGTTATAGGTGGTATTCTTATATGTATAGGGTTGTAATAAAGTGATCTTGCTCATACTTTTTTATTTAAAAATTCTATTAATTTATTTGCGAAACATAAGTGACAAAACCAATTCCTTCAAAAATACTTGAAACTGTATCTAAGGCGTAGCCATCGTGTCCTTCTAATAAAAACTCTTTGTCGGATGATTCATCAGAATTAATATTGATGACTTCGACAATATTTGAATGTGGAAAAATAAGATCGAAACTAACCTGATAGTTTATTGACTTAGTAAACTCATCATCATTCTCCATAATGATAATAGTTTTTGCGGTAGCTACATTTTTTATTTTTTGAACCACTTCTGGATCATTTATACAAAAACCAGATAAAATAATAATATCAGCTTCCCAGCTAGCATTAATGGCACATGGCATTTGCTCAATGGTGGCATATCGGTTTTGAGCCATCAGTGCTTGATGAATCTCTGAAAGCGCTTTTTCGTTACGATCAAATAATAAAAGTTGATAACGAGTAGCCAACTCATTAAGTACTGCAAAATTTCTTTTGTCTGACGCGCCTATTACAGCAATTGTTTTTACGTTTTGCATATTTTTGATTTTGATACTGCAAAGCTAGAACAACTAGTGACCTCATCTCCTTGAGGTGGAATAAGAAATGGTATTGATATAGATCAAGACAAAAGTTGATATTTATTTTCGAAGATTAATTTGTTTTCGAATTCGACTCAGGGTTTCTGGGGTTAAACCAAGATAAGACGCTATCATATGTTGCGGCACCCGTGCAATAATGTCAGGATGCGAAATCATTAACCTAGTATACTTTTCCTCTGCAGAAGAGTTTAAGGCAGCGTTAACACGACTTTGTAAAGCGATAAATGCATTTTGCAAAAGCAGCCTCTGGTACCGTTCAAAAACAGGTAGTTGGTCCATCAATGCCTCTCTTGCAGCAAAGGTTAGCAACAACAATTCGGAATCCTCGATAGCCTCGATAGTATAAGTTGATGTACTCCCTAACAAAAAACTAGAAAGATCACTAATCCACCAGCCTTCAAAAGCAAATTGCATGGTGTGCTCATTCCCTTTGTCATCAGTAGAATAGGATCTTAAAACTCCTTTTTCGATAAAGGCATTATAGGAGCAAACATCACCTTCTAGTAGTAAGGTTTGTTTTTTACGTAACTTTTTAGGAATAAAAAAAGTTTTACAAAGTTCAAATTCCTGAGCGGTTAATGAAACTTTTTCTCCTATGCTTTTAGCTAATTGTTCATACATGCTTGCAAGGTAATAATTAGCGCTACAATTAAAAAATTTAGAATTGCAAAAGCGCATTCTGATGTTGTTTGACGGCCGAAGGAACTCCTCAAACCGAAACCAATTACAGGCAAGACCTTGGAAGAAGTAAATTGAAAATCATTTGTCTTACGGCAAAATAAAAATTACATTTGCAATAGTTTAACTTTTACACACAAAATGAAGCCTAACACACAACAATTAAACGATTTAACTATCCAAGTAAGAAGAGACATTCTTCGAATGGTACACGCTGTAAACTCAGGTCATCCCGGAGGTTCACTAGGTTGTACTGAATTTCTAGTAGCTTTATACCAAAACCTTATGGAGCGCAAAGAAGGTTTTGAAATGGACGGAATTGGCGAAGAC
>CAXBGV010000046.1:0-12692 GCA_963975235.1 uncultured Flavobacterium sp.
CCATGCTGCCCAAAAATCTACCATTACTGGTTTATCTGATTTCAAAACTACTTCTTCAAAAGTAGCATCTGTTATTGCTAATGCCATAATATCTTTATTTATTGTTTATCGTTTTATCAAAAATGTAAAACTGTACTACAAAGTTAAAAATTAAAAACAAACTAGACACCATAGCCGAATTAGTTTTAGTTATAAATGTATCATAAATAACTATTAAAACAGTCTTCAATTACTAGTTTATTAATTTTTTGGAGCCATATCCTGCTATTCGCTATATCTTTTTAAGAGATACTAAAAAGTATCCCTTAAAAAGGATGCCGCTACTATCAGGGCTAAAAAGTCCTACTGAAAATATTTTTCATAAAAAAAAGACCCTCTACATAGAAGGTCTTTAATTTTATTTTGGAACCGATAAAAACTATAAGCTTAATTTTAAACCTAAAGTTAATCCTAAACCACTAATTCCAACGTATGAACTTAACTCATCTTTTTCTTTGCTTGAAGAATAAGAAGTACTATTGAATTCACTATTGTTTGAATTTGAATCTAAACGGTCTACGTAATTTGTATTAATAGCAGAATAAGATGCATCTGGACGAAAAGATGTAGGCGTAGTTAATTTATCAACACCGTTTTCTGTATAAATCTCTGTTTCTTTTGTTTTTCCGTGTACAGTGAAATTACGATATTCTAATTCAGCAAAAGCAGAAAGATTTTTTGCTAATTTATATGAAGTACCTAAAACCGCAGTAAAACCTAATGTTGGATTTGGTTTAACAACATCTTTAGAGTAAGCCAAAGTTTCAGCAACTTGATTTGCGCCCACTAGTGTTCTGTAAGACCTATCAGTTTCAATTGTTAAATCACCATGTATTGGTAAAATTACACCAACTTTAGTATACGGTTCAAAACCTTTTGATTCACCTAAAAACAAAACTAATGCTGGAGCAAGATCAAAGGCTCTAATAGTTCCTGCTGCTGTAAAATCTAAATAAGTTGCAGCTGTAGTTGAAGGATTATAAGCTATTAATCTATTTGTAGTTTGTGCCATAGTTTTTGAGTTGCTTGAGTAGTAATTAAGCCCCATCTCAAAACCTACACGAGTATTAAATCTAAAACCTGCCGTTAAGCCTGTTCTAAACCCTTCCCCAAAAGATCCAGTAACTCTTTCTCTTGAAGCCAATTTATTAGCACCTACACCACCCACGTATACATCTTTGTTTGGTAATTGACCTCCAACTTCTGGAAATTCAGTCGCCGCAGTTTGTCCAAAATACGACCCTCCAAGTTTTAAATACCAACCTCTCTCAGGTGATTTTGTTGTTGCATCTTCTTTAGCTTGCCCAAGCATCGTCATTGAGCAAATCACCATTCCTACTAGGATTAGGCTCTTTTTCATAATGTAAAAGTATTAACGTTTATTAAACAAATCTACTTAAAATTACACTATATAATTACCCACTAAACAAAGCTTTATACAGAATTCTCTATTACGCAATTCTACCCCGCTATCACTTACTATTTTACTATATTTTAACTAAATTTTTACGATTTTTATTCTTTAACCACAACCTTTTAGTTCAACTTAAAATTAACTTGCATCTTCTCTAGCTCGTGCAACAGTTCATTTGAAATCTTAATTTTCAATTTTCGGCTTGGCATTGTCAATTTAGTAACGACCTTAATTTCTTCTACCTCGGTAATCTGGGCTGTTTTCAATGTATTTTCTCCTAATAAATCATCTGCTTCCTCATCAAAAACAGCGTCTTCATTTTCTTCTATTACTGGAACTGTCTCTACTAACTTCTTGATTTTTTCTAATTCCATGATCTCGAAACTTACTTGATTATCCCCTTTGTTTTCAAAAAACAAATGACCTAGTTTGTGTATAAATTCTGTTTCAAGATCTGCGATATTTAACAAAACTATTAATCGCTTAGCAAAAGACTCTAAAACATCTTGCAAATACTGTACTAATACAAACTCAATCCTAGGTTCGCTTTTTTTTCCTGTGTCTTGATTGACCCAACCGTCTTTCACCAAAACCTTCATGAAGGTAAAATTATTTTGAATTATAAAATGTCGGAACTTTAAATATTGCTCACCAAAAATCCGGAACTCATAACTCTCATCATAACCTTCGAGCGTAAACATACCCCAGCCTTTACCGTTTTTTGCAACACGATGCTGTACATTATTTATGATCCCTCCAAAAGAAAGCGTTTTACCAACGTAAGCCTCTAAATTCTTTAATGCTTCGAGCTTGGCATTACAAAAATATTTCATCTCAAACTTGTAATCGTCTAGCGGATGTCCTGAAATATAAATCCCCACTACTTCCTTTTCTTTGGCTAGTTTTTCCATCGTACTCCAGTCCTCACAAGGCGGAACAACAGGTTCGGCAATTTGAACATCGCTGCTTTCACCAAACAAACTTACTTGTGATGAGTTTTCGTTCTCTTGGTATTTTGCCCCATACCGAATGGCTTTTTCATAAAAAGTGATTCCGTCTCCTTCATCATGAAAATACTGTGCTCTTGTAGTTCCTATAAAGGAGTCAAAACCTCCTGCTAGTGCTAGATTTTCGATTGCTTTTTTATTTGCGGCCCTCAAATCAATACGCTTTGCTAAGTCAAAAATAGATTTGTATTTGCCGTCTTTTCTATTCTCTACAATTGTTGCCACAGCTCCTGAACCAACACCTTTTATAGCGCCCATCCCAAAACGAACGGCATAATTATCATTTACAGTAAATTTATAAAATGATTCATTTACATCTGGACCCAATACTTGCAATCCCATTCGCTTGCACTCTTCCATAAAAAAAGACACTTGCTTGATGTCACTCATATTATTAGAAAGTACTGCAGCCATATATTCTGCAGGATAGTGCGCTTTTAGATAGGCGGTTTGGTACGCAATCCAAGCATAGCATGTAGAGTGCGATTTGTTAAAGGCATAACTTGCAAAGGCCTCCCAGTCTTTCCATATTTTCTCTAAAATCTTAGCATCATGCCCTTTGGCAGCAGCCTGTTCTACAAATTTTGGTTTCATTTTATCTAAGACCTCTTTTTGTTTCTTACCCATCGCTTTACGTAAAACGTCGGCTTCTCCTTTTGTAAATCCAGCAAGAGACTGAGACAGAAGCATTACCTGCTCCTGGTAAACCGTAATTCCGTAGGTTTCTCCTAAATACTCCTCACAAGCATCTAGATCGTACTTAATTTCTTCTTCACCATTTTTACGTCGAACGAAAGAAGGAATGTATTCCAACGGTCCCGGACGGTATAAGGCATTCATTGCGATCAAATCTCCAAAAACCGTTGGCTTTAGATCTTTCATGTATTTTTGCATTCCAGCCGATTCGTATTGGAAAATACCTATTGTTTCACCGCGCTGGAACAACTCATAAGTTTTTAGGTCGTCGATAGGAAAAGTATCCGGATCCAGCTGAATTCCGGTTCGGTACTTGACCAATTTTACCGTATCTTTTATAAGGGTTAGGGTTTTTAGACCCAAGAAATCCATTTTTAGCAATCCAGCACTCTCTGCCACTGAGTTATCAAACTGAGTCACATATAAGTCAGAATCTTTTGCGGTTGTTACAGGAACATAATTTGTAATATCCGATGGCGTGATAATCACTCCACAGGCGTGAATACCGGTATTACGCATAGAACCCTCCAAAATTTTTGCTTGCTGAATGGTTTCACCCGCTAAATCACCTTCATTTGCAATAGCGATCAACTCCTTTATCTTATCAAACTCCTCTGATGACTTTAATGATTTTTTAACTTCATCTTCACTCTCAGAAATAAAACGAGCCAAATTCCACTTTGAAGGCATCATTGCAGGAATTAACTTGGCAATTCTATCGGCTTCAAACAATGGTAAATCCAGTACACGCGCCGTATCTCGAATAGCCGACTTAGTTGCCATTTTACCGTAAGTGATAATTTGCGCTACTTGATTGGATCCGTATTTTTTGATTACATAATCCATTACACGACCACGACCTTCGTCATCAAAGTCAATATCAATATCGGGCATAGATACACGATCTGGATTTAAGAAACGCTCAAAAAGTAAGTCGTATTTTATAGGATCTATATTCGTGATTTTTAAACAATAGGCTACTGCTGATCCAGCTGCTGATCCACGTCCAGGTCCTACTGAAACATCCATTTCTCTTGCTTTGGCAATAAAATCCTGAACAATTAAAAAGTAACCTGGATAACCCGAGTTAGAAATAGTTAGTAGCTCAAAATCCAGACGTTCTTGAATCGCTGGCGTTAATTCTCCATATCTTTTTTCAGCACCTACCATGGTAAGATGACGCAAATAGGCATTTTCCCCTCTTACACCGTTATCTACCTCATCTTCTGGATTTATAAATTCCTGAGGAATATCATACTTAGGAAGCAATACATCACGATACAAAGAGTAAATTTCTACCTTATCTATAATCTCCTGAATGTTAATGATAGCATCTGGCAAATCAGCAAAGAGTTTTTTCATCTCCTCTCCTGATTTGTAATAATACTCCTGATTAGGCAAGCCATAGCGATACCCGCGACCACGACCTATAGGCGTAGCTTGCTTTTCACCATCTTTTACACAGAGTAAAATATCGTGCGCATTCGCATCTTCTTTCTTTAAATAGTAGGTATTGTTAGAAGCAATTAATTTTACCTGATGTTTTTGAGCAAACTCTATCAAGGTTTTATTAACCCTATTTTCATCTTCTTGATTATGACGCATGATTTCAAGATAAAAATCAGCTCCAAATTGCTCCTTCCACCAAATCAAAGCTTCTTCGGCTTGATTCTCTCCAATATTTAGGATCTTACTTGGAATTTCTCCATACAAGTTACCAGAGAGTACCATGATATCCTCTTTGTATTGCTCTACAATATTCTTATCTATTCTGGGAACATAATAAAACCCATTGATATTTGCAATAGACGCCATTTTGGCTAGATTATGATAGCCTTTTTTATTTTTGGCCAATAAAACAACTTGGTAGCCATTGTCTTTTTTTGTTTTATCTAAATGATTTTCGCAAATATTAAACTCGCAACCTACTATAGGCTTCATCTCCGTTTCAGTAGGTTCTTCGCCACTTTCTACCAAGGCTGCGTTTTTGGCAGAAGCTGCTTTATTATGATTCATCACAGCGCTAACAAAGTGAAAAGCCCCCATCATGTTAGCAGTATCAGTCATGGCAACTGCAGGAAATCCGTTTTTGGCGGTAGCTGCAACCAAAGGCCCAATACCTATAGTAGATTGTAATACTGAAAACTGCGTGTGATTGTGTAAATGCGCATATTTAGCTTCCGCTAATATTTTTTTATTCTCTAAAAGTTCATTTTTAGATATTCCAGCACCTTGCTTATCACCAAACTGCTGTCTGATTTTATCTGAAGCTTGCTTAAGATTAATATGTTTAAGACCGATAAGCTGTATTTCTCTCGGGTTCTTGGATTGAAAATCTCGAAAATAAGAAGCAGGAACATCTAATTCTTCTTTTGTGAAAACTTCTTTTCGAATCAACTCCAAGAAACAACGTGTAGTTGCCTCCACATCGGCAGTGGCATTGTGCGCTTCTGAGAATGGCTTATTGAATAAAAACTGATGCAATTCAGTTAATGTCGGCAATTTAAATCTTCCTCCACGACCTCCAGGCAATTGCAAGAGTTTTGCGGTAACCTCTGTACAAGTATCTAAAACTGGCATGGATGCCATGGGAGAATCTACGCCCATACGATGCAACTCGGCTCCCATAATATTCACATCAAAACCTAGATTTTGCCCCACAATAAATTTAGCTTTACTTAAAGCAACATTAAATTTCTCTAGCACTTCGGCAAGAGTGATCCCTTCAGCTTCGGCTAACTCTGTAGATATTCCGTGAATTCGCTCCGCATCATAAGGAATATTAAACCCATCAGGCTTAACCAAATAATCCTGATGCTCGATCAGATTACCCATCTCATCATGCAGTTGCCACGCGATTTGAATACAACGTGGCCAGTTAGCCGAATCAGTAATGGGTGCGTCCCAACGTTTTGGTAATCCTGTAGTTTCAGTATCGAATATTAAGTACATAATTGTTATTGAGCAGGTTGCAACTTTTAGTTTTTACTAAAAATGAATTTCAAATTTAGGTTTTTTTCCATAAAAAATGCCCCAAATAGTGTCTAACTTTTTGGGGCATGTTCAAAATTAGGAAACAGCTTTTTTACAAAATGGGTTCGATTGCTATGATACTACTTCGGCAACTGCGTTGGGAGTACTTAACTTTTTGGTTTTTATCCAATTGCCTTTGTCACTATATTGATATACTTCATTTCCCTCCAAAGGGTCTATTACCATCAAATATATCCATTCGTTATTAAGTAAATCTTGAAGATGCTCGTTTCGTAGCAGTATTTCGGATACTCTCGATACAGGCGCATGAATAACGACCGACAATCGTAAGGGTTGATGATACATTTCGATATCAGATTGCATTAGTGACTGTAAAGGCAATCCCATCTTTAGATCGCCACCGTTGCCTTGCACAACGCCAAATTTGCCAGTAACATTATGAGTGATTTTAGAACCTCCACCAAAAACGCTATTATCAACAGTCGAGAAATAATAATGATTATTAATCCATTGGGTAACAACCATAGGGCCTTGCATTATGCCTTCGAGAGCTTTACCTGTAGTATCCATCTCCCAATCATAGGAATGAAGAAAACATCGGCCTTCGAGATTGGTCTCTTTCGTTAATTGTCGTGAACCAATTATAAAAGCTGCATTTTTAGCTAATCCCCATTCTGGTCTAGTTTCTGACCAGTCATTTGCTTTTCTCTGTGCTATTGCCACACTTTTATTACCAGTTCCTAATCGCTCTTGCGTAGCCGACTGTTGTGCTCGGGTTAAATCCAATTTTAGATTTTGAACCTGTAAATGATATTGGTGTGGAATTCCTGAATCGAATAAAACAATTTCGTCTGTAGTTGTATTATGCTCACAGCCAATAAATATGGTGCTGTTTGGGATTGTAATTCCATGCTCTTCTCTTAATACTTGCTTTACATCGGTTTCATTAGCTAACGTAGCCAGCATACGGGCATTATGCCTGCCTGGACTTGCAGCGCAAGCACCACAATCTAAGCTAGATCCAAAAGCATTATTTGCCGAATGGCTTCCATGACCAACAAAAAGAACTAGTGGTGCAAATTGTTTCCAACCCATTAAATCAAAAGCTGATTTTACGATAGCAACTTTCTGATCCAAAGGAGTACTAGAAGCTATCATTTCACTTTGGTCATAACTTTTAATTTCAGGCTGACAAAGTGATTCGTAATTAGCTGAATATTTTTGATTCAATCTATAAATAGATCCAGGCACTAGCGTTCTTACTGCTAGTGATAATCCATAAAGCAATCCAGATCCTTCTACAAATCCAAAAGCAGAAGCCAACATGTTTTTCATCCTTTTCAAAAAATAATCCTTAAATTTAAATACTTCCTTTCGTTTATTGAAAGTAGTCAGTTTTTCGGACTGTTGTGACTGTGCAACCTCACAAACGTGATAAGCAGAACTTACAATTGGAGGACATGATTTTCTAGTAAAACCATCATTTAAGTTTTCGTAATCCATCGCAATTCCAAAAAAACCAGCATAACCAAAGGTTTCATAATTGCCTTTGTTTTCTACATGCCTGCGAATACTCTCTGATCGCGTATCAATGCAAAAAACCAATTGCGCGTCTGCTATTTTTTGTTCTTTTACTGCTAAAGTTAGCATTTGTTGTTCTAAGACAGTAATCAGCTTGGTTTGCCAAGTTTGTTCCCAAGCTTTTAGCCAAACCAACTGCAGCTTTGAAACCGAAGAATCCTTAGCTGTAAATTTATTTTCAGGGTATATATTGGCTCCTATTTTTCTCGCTATCCAAAGTCGTACTGCCAAATAATCAAACAGTGTAATTGGATATTGCAATTGCCAGTCAGAATTTGATGCTACTCGATAGTTAACATACCCCGTCCAACCCGGCAAAGCGGCTAAGTGGCTGGTAAATATACTGGTGTGATGCACTGCATCATAGTCTTGAAGAACAAAAGAAAGTGCCTCATGACTTGTTTTTGGAATTTCTGAAAGTGTTGTTTTGGGAATATCTGAGTCGTAAATCGCCAACTTGCGCCATGCTTTATAAAACCCTTCTTCTTTGCTAGGCATTTCCCATTCGGCTAACCCTTCGTCCATAAAAACAGCTAGCCATTTAGACATGATACTATTTAATTCTTGGTTTTCACAGGAATAATCTTCTTGTTGATAAGAAGCCATTTTGTGTTTATACTCTTCGATAGAATCAAAAAAATCATGATCTACAAGTAACTTTTCTAATATGTTTTTATCGATATCACCCTGATCTAAGGCTTGGTCAAAGACCGCTGCTTGTGGAAAAACCTGCGCATTCAGTTGGTTTTTTGCTTGCTCGACAGCTTTATCAAAGGCCATTTTTTCATATCCTGCTAAAGGGTTTGAAGTAACAAAGGAATACAAAGGCCAAGTCTTTCCTATTACATGAGCCGCCTCTTCGATACTTTTTTGAAAATTAAAATTCATCATACTGATTTTGATTTACTTATTAAAAACGGTTTTTTTGTTGGGCTGAGAGCTATTCAATAATTTCATGTATAACCATGGGTAGTTGCGATAAATACCCAACTTCATAATAAAAAATCCAGTTAAAAAAACTATGCCAAATCCTACCTCAACACCGGACAAAGCGATAGGCACGTCGGTCATTGGCATATCATTCATCAGGAGTGTTACAGCATTGTAAAGCAAAGCATAACACCCAATCCCAAGAACAAATAAAACAGGTGGTAAAAAAGTTTTTTGAACTAAATTTAGGCGCTGCTCTTTTACAATATTGTACGTTATTTGACCCACAGTGATAGCAACGATCAATATGAGGAATAAACCACTGTTTAATGCAAATCCTTTACCTGTTAAAAAGGCAAATAAAACTGCTCCCAAAACACCAAACAAGAGTACAACAACGGCTTGCAGTGGTTTGATTTTAATATGTGTCGGTTTTTGAGGCTTTGTAAGACCAATTTCTTCTCCCGCCGACAAAAACAAAAAGGCTTTGTAAAAACCATGAAGAATTAAGTGTACCACTGCAGCATTAAAAAAACCTAGTCCGCATTGCATGATCATAAAACCCATTTGTGCAATGGTAGAGCAAGCTAGTTTTTGCTTAACATTTACTTGAAGTAATTTAGCAAATTGCGCAACAACTGCCGTTAATCCGCCAATGATTAGTAAAATAATCAAACTATTCGAAACCACTAAAACTGTAGAAAACAGTGTCAGTAAAATTCCCGAGCCATTAACAAAACCAGCATGCATTAAAGCTGAGGCTGGTGTTGGTGCAGTCATAGCCGACAGTAGCCAGCGGTGAAATGGATAAATAGCTGACTGAATAATAGCCGCGATAATAATGCACAAGCTAGCTATCCAAGTAATATATTGAGGTAAGTCGCTGACCTTTATAATAATGCCACTAAGTGTGAAATCATTTGTTTGAAATGCCAAGAGCAAAACTCCTAAACTTAAAAAAAAACTTCCCGCTGCAAAATAGTGTAGCGCAAATTTGGCAGCTGCTTTAGCCTCAGCCCATTCTTTATCGACTCCAATTAGTCGTGACATGAAAACCCCCATTGAAAGCCACATTGCTAATAAAAGCACTACATGGTTAGCCATAACAAAAACAATTATGGAAAAAGTAAAACCTAAACTAAGTAGTAAAAACCTATTGTAATATCGAAAACCCATCAAGTACTTCTTTGCGTAGCTATTTACAAGTGCACTAAAAAAGGTAACAACGGTCCAAATTATAACAGTAAAGCCATTAATTTTAATTAGCTCGCTATAGCGCCATTCTGGGATATGAGGATAATAAAGCACTAAAAACGAAAGGGTTGTTATAAACAAAAGCCATAAAAAACAATTCATGGTTTTAGCTATTGCCATAGGTTGGTGATTTTTTACTACCATCTTTAAATTTTCTATTAAGTGTTATTAATTTTGAGGCAAATTTCACACTTTAAAAACATAAATTTTTATTTATATTTATTATACAAAACATAAAAATAATTTATGAATATTGTTCGAATTGATAAATAGACAACTTTAGCGTTCTTATTGTGCACCGTAACTAAATCTTAAAAACAGCAATTCACTACTGGTGTAAAAACATAATCTTAAAAAAAACAAATACAATTTTATAGTATAAACTAAAAAAGGCCTTGATTTCTCAAGACCTTAGCAATTATTCAAACCAAACTACTTATTTAAAATTCCAACCTAATGTTAATCCAAATGCTACAGGTTTAATTGTTGCCTCCTTATCTGTGCTATACAAACCATTTGCTTTTCTATTGGTAATCGATTTTTGACTATATCCAATGTAAGATTCATTTTGTTTTTGATCTAAAATAGTACCATAACCACTTCCTAAAAACATAGCAGCATACAAGGCGTTCTTCTCTCCCATTTGAAACGTAAAACCTAATTCAAAACTACTCATCAAGATCCCTTTTGTTTGGTATTCTCCAGATTGGGAATAAGGTGATGCTGTTCCAAAACCAAATTCTGGCAAATCATCAATAGTCAAATTAACATCTGGATAATAACCAACTCCAACAGTTATTAGTGTCAGTACATTGTATTGTAATCCACCAGAAATAATAGATTGTCCAAAGGACCATGAACTCTAACAAAGTACCAAAAAAAAAGTAATTGTTTTTTCCTAAATAATTTATTTAAGTTAATTGTACATGCAAAAAACATTGCAGGAACAAAGTTATTGACTCCAAAAACATTCGAGTAGCCCATTCGGACATAATTTATATTTAAAAAAAAACAAAAATACTTGAATACAAAAAGAATGCACCCAACGTAAAAAATAAGCAACAAAAAAAGGATTAATGCAACATTATAATTTGCATGAATCCTTGTTATTCGGTAGCGCTAATTTTGAATCTAAAAAAGTAATTTTAATTTACCGTGCTTTCTGGACGCAGTTCCGAAGGTAGTTTTTCATGCTTTTTCTTGAAAGCAGCACTAAATTTACTAGGACTATCATAACCTACTTGGAGGGCGATTTGCTTGACTTGCATACTTGTGTTCTCTAATAATTGCAAGGCAAGCTCCATTTTTTTATCGATAATGTATTGTAGAATGGAAGTACCATAAACCGATTTGAAATCAGTTTTTAATTTGGAAGTCGATATATGGAGTTTATCGGCTAGCGCATCGATACCTATAAAAGGTTTGGATAAATTCGAGGTGATTAGCAATTCACATTTTGCTATTTTTTTATAATCAACAGATCCTATTTCTTGATAATCATCTGCGCGTTTATCTGCAAAAACATTTTTAAAAAAAGAAGTTAACAAACTCAAAGATTGTGCTTTCAAAACTGTTTTATTTAAAATATCAGCATTAAACGTTTTAAAAGTGTCTAAAATTTCTTGAGACAGTTCAACAGCATTCGGTACAATATCTTGATAGGAAACAAAACCTTTATCTGAATCTAAAAACTTCTTAAACGGAAGATTAGTATCCAATTCATCTAGCGGAATATGCGCTTGAATCCAACTTGGACTCACATAAAAAATATAAAACTGGCATTTAGAACCCTTATAAAAACAAGCACCTACATCAACCCCTGGCTTTTTAAAAGCCCAAAATTTATTCTGAAAAGGCATCTTATCAATAAAAACATTGTTTAATTGCACTTCGCTTTCAAAAACAGAAAAAGTAATCGAATAATGATCGCTGGGAATATCGGGTGCGTAAACTGACTTAATCACGCTATCATGCTTAAACTCTACCTTAGTTATGGTGAGCCATAAGCCTTCGTCAATTTTACGATAACGCATCGACCCTTTGATAAAAAGATTATTTCGCACTACTAACTGTTCCTTAGCAATATGTTTACTCCCAGGACTTTTTATTGTAGACTCAATGAATAATTCGGGCGTATTTGCGACAAAGGGGAATTCAAAAAAACCGTCCCGGTAGAACTTAAAATTAGGAGCAATGAATTGAAACCACTTTGATAAAATCATGATAAAAATTAAAAAACATTCTTTCACACACTCCCAATTCTGCTACAACTAACACCTGAACCCTAAAAAAGAGGGTTAAATGCTTCATTATAAACAAATGAGCAGCTCACAAATAAACAAAAAAATACCAATACAAAAAAAACTGATCCAAGATCAAAACAGGATTTTTATGCCTGGATAAACATAGTTATCAACAAAAGCTAACGAATACCAAGCAGCAATAATTTTAATTATCTCAAAATCATACTATTGAAAACAACCCTAATTAACAAGCCTTTTGATAAGATTTTAGCAGAAACCTATCGCGCTTTACTCTCCAAAAAAACCTAAGTGACAAAGAAATTCCCTTCCTACTTAATTATTTGAACGTCGTAATATTTGAGCAAAAAAAAATAATTCGAAAACAACCTAAAAAAACATTTTTCAGCAAAAAAAAACACGAACAGTGAAATAAAAACAGAAGAACAAAGCATCAAATATATAATAAATTCGCAAATAAAAAGATCAAATATTTTTTATACACTAACAAACATTGCTAAAAACATTAGAATATTA
>CAXBGV010000047.1:0-12527 GCA_963975235.1 uncultured Flavobacterium sp.
GAAACGAATAGTATTACTTCTAATAAAGCGATATAATTTTACTGCATTCCATAATTCCTCAGGAGTACAATTTTTTGCCTTATACTTTATTTTATCCCAATATAGATAATCATCTTGTATCTTTTTCAAGGTTCCATCTCCTTGCAAGTTTACCATTAGTGTAATGGTATTATCTTCTTTTATATATTTTGGAGCAGCCTCTAGCATAATTGTTCTAATAAAGATTTCAAAACAAAAATAGTAAAAATTGCGAGATTGTACAAAAATCTCGCAATTTTTACTATTGCATAATACAATCTCATTCACTCCTCTTCCACCTCAGATATAGAAGGTATAGGATTTTCTTTTTTAGCAGGAAATCAAAAACTCCTTTTTTGACAAGCTTTAATCCCAAATTGACAAGTGTTACGTACCGCCTACACTCATCTTCCGTTTTACGGTTACTACTTCAGTTACTGTTACTAAAACAATAAAAAAAACACTATATTGAAGGGGTAATCATGGTAAATAGTATTATGACTCCATTAAAATAGTTTATATTTAGGCATATAACACCAATAAAAAACTACTTATCAAAACATTAATACTAACTACTTAATGTTTTTTTGAGCTAATTTAGCTAACTGGATCAGGCATAGGTTTATAAAGAGTGGTGTTCTTTTAGTTGTATTTTCAATTCAATGATTTCTTTTTCAAGTTCTTCAATTTTTTCTTTTTGCAATAATAAAAGTTCTGTTTTTACATTAAAAGCAGGGATTTTTTTTTCTTTCTTAATTTCTATACTACCCTCTTCTAAAACCAACCAATTCAAAGATATCTCGCAGTATGTCTTTACGAAACTTCTAAGATTGTCAATAGAAACTTTCTGTTTTTCATTTTTTAAATAATATAGCTCAGCCTTATCAATACCAAGTACTTCAGCTAGGTGAGCATACGTCTTGATATGTCCCTTTCCTTTTAGAAAATTATAGGCTGCAAAAAGGCGCTCATTATCGGTCATTGTATAAAGTATTAAAACTTATTACTTATCAATTTTTTTGTACTATCAGACTTTATTTAATATAACTGTCCATAACTTGTACCAAAGCTATAAAATTAGCCACAAATTAAAATGATTTTCACAGATTCCTTTGATAAATTGATTAAAATCTGTGTGAATCCGTGAAATCCGTGGCAAGAAAAAAAGAGTTAGTACAAGATGCGTACAGTCATGTTATTCAAAATCAAATATATTACTTTACTCTTACAAATCCTCAAAGGTCCTTTTTATTTGTTACAGGCCTTTCGTACTTACATAGATCTACATCTCAGTAGTTTTACTGCTAGTAATACCTGATTGTAAGGTCCTAAAACAGAAAAAACTACAGCTATAAAAACTCGCGGTTGTAAGCAACCCTTTCAGCGTTCCAAACGCTGAAAGGATTAAGAAAACCACACCTCATCAACATCTTTTTCCACCCCTTCCCTATTTTGCTATAAAAAATAAAGATGATTATATATTAGACTCACTCATAACTAATACCGATCACTGACCACTGATTACTATTCCCTACTCCTCCAACTATCATTTTTATGATAATTCCTAATAAACTCATAAATGGTCCCTCTCAGGTAAATCCCAACAAACCACATAACGATTACTCCTATTATCTCATACCATCCCATACCTCAAATATAGAAACTATAGCGAGTCACTCTTTTGGCACGAAATCAATAACTCCTGTTTTGACAAGCTTTAATCCCGAATTGACAAGTGTTCCATCTAAAACAGAAAAAGATACTTCTCAGTATCTATTTTTTAGTATCTATTTGTCGAGGTCTTTAATAAATATTGTCTTTTTTATTTTATTTTTTCGCACTCTTTAATGAACTTTTCTATGTTAATGTCTACATCTAATATATTGAGCGTTTTGAGGTTTAGTGCTTTTCCAAGAAAAATTAATTTTTCTAGAGTAGGATTAGCATCACCTCTTTCGATCATTCCAATTAAATGCTTTGTTAAACCAATGTTTTTATCTGCAAGTTCTTGTTGAGAAATAAAATCCTTAACATAATCTGAGCTAGGTATTTTTTCACGGAGTTTTCTCAATCTGTCTCCTAACTTTTCTTTTTCAGTCACCTTTTTCTTGTTAGTTTTTGATAAAATTCATATTTATTTATGAAAATAGTGGTATGATATATCATACCGTAATACTTTTTTTATTATGTTTGTAATATAATTGCATATTAAATGTAATTTTGCGATACTTCATATAGAAAATATTTGATGCATTCGCTTTGAATCTCGAACAGAAAACTGGTAATTTTTAACACACGAGATAATAAGTATAGATGCTCACGTTCCATGGCGTGGGCTCACTTATTGTTGTGTGGGTATACCAGTACCTCTGTTCGATAAGCTGAGTTCCATGCCATTTTTTATGCCAATTATTTAGGTAAAACTCAACTTCCATTCTTAGCACAATTCTTCATTTTAGTCTCGCAATACCATTAATTATTGAATTAGTTGGGAATAGCGCTGTCTGCGTCTGGCTGCAACAGGCAAAGGCAGTACGCTTTCCTTCAAAAACCTTTAAATCTAATGCCTATGACTAAAATAAAAGCACACATCTAACAAAAACTAACGCTTAGCATTAGCAGTGGTTTCAATCACTAAACCGCATAAAATCCCAGTTAAGAAAATGCCCTTTTCTAAACAGGTCAGCAATATCTATGCCGACTTTAAACGATTAACTACTCACTATTAACCATTAACTATAAAAGCTCATGAATAAAACAACTAAGCCCCCCTAAAAAACCCAACGTCTTCCGTTAACCGTGGTTACTGTCACTAAACCACATAATCCCAGTCAGGAAATCACCCTTTTCTGAACCGGTCAGGAATCCCCATGCCAATTTTAAACTGAGAACCGCCTTCTCGATACAATTTTATAAAAGCTATCGCTATTTTATAAAATCACTCGAAGTGACGGAAATCAACTGAGAACTGAGAACCGACAACGGATAACGGATAACTGAAAACCGATAACAGCTAACTAATAAACACCCGCACCGCAAGCCTCTTTGAACAAAAGGGCTCATTAATTTGAATTTATTAATGGTTTAGGATGTTTTAGCTAACCACAAAACGAACCGATCTCGATCGCTATCGCTGCGGAGAACCGAAAACTGATAACAGAAAACCGATAAGTCATAACCCATAACCTACTAAATAACATGAAATATTACAAACAAATACTAACAGTATTAATTCTCGCATTAATAACTCTAATATTCAATTGGATTTATGGTTGAAAAATTTAGAAGCAAGAACTAGTATTCAAAAACCGCCCTTCTATTTTTATCCCCGAAAATCGAAGAATGGATTTAAGCCTTGGCCGAAGGGAGTGCCCCCCGAGTCGAGTGCGTAGCACGAGCGGCTGGGGTCGCGATAGGGAAACCGAAACGAAGTGAGGTTCATCGAACACCAATAACAATAAGCGGTTAGTAAGATAAATACATACGAAGATTTTCAGGATAAAAATAGTCAGGCTTGATCTTTTGTTTCTTTTGCATCAAGGCAAATCGAAGATTCAGTGAACACCGCTAAAAAATAATAACTCAGTGAGCTAAAAGAAAAAATCAAACAACCAATCCCGATCGCTATTGGGACTCATAACTAAAAAATCGCCTATGACAGAATAAAAGACCACAATCAAAGACTTTAAGACATTTGACTTGATGACTTTAAGACTTTAAAATTTTAAGACTTATAAAAAAAGGCCCTCTAACTCTTCTTGACGGACGAATAGAGGACCATAGTAGAACAAAATTCACATTTTATCAAACCAATAACCAAAATTATGAAAAAGATTTCATTAAGCAAGGGGATAAGGGCAATGGGACATTCCTTCATTTTAGGTGTATTCTTGTTCTCCTCTTCGATCAGCGCCAATAATACCTTGGCTTATTCAACAGTGCAGCAACAACAACCATCAAAAATTAGTGGCACAATCACTGATGTTAGCGGCCCCTTACCTGGAGTTACTGTTGCTGTTAAGGGAAGCTCTACTACTACAATATCTGATTATCAAGGTAAATATAGTTTAGCAGCCTCTCCTACTGATATTCTCGTTTTTTCCTTCGTAGGCTATACCACCTTAAATACTCCTATAGCAGGACGTACTGTAGTCAGCGTTCACTTACAAGAGGATGCAACCCAACTGCAAGAAGTCCGCGTCAACGCAGGTTACTATTCCGTAAAAGAAAGCGAGCGTACCGGAAGTATCGCTAAAATTTCAGCAAAAGATATAGGGAAACAACCAGTTTCAAATGTACTTGCTAGCATGCAAGGACGTATGGCGGGGGTTTCAATTGTACAGGATGCTGGTACTGCGGGGGGTGGTTTCACAATAAGAATACGCGGGCAAAATAGTTTGCGAAGTGATGCAAACGAACCGCTGTATATTATCAATGGTGTACCATATTCCTCTGAAAGTATAGGTTTTAGTGAAACATCCACGGCTACATTAGGAGCCACTAGTCCACTCAATAGTATCAATCCATCAGATATTGAAAGTATAGAAGTTTTGAAAGACGCTGACGCAACGGCAATATATGGTTCACGAGGAGCAAACGGCGTTGTTCTAATTACAACCAAAAAAGGCAAAGAAGGACAAACAACCTTTACAGTCAACGCATCTTCTGGAGTAGGAAAAGTAACTCGGTTTCTAGATTTGATGCACACCCAAGAATACCTGGCAATGCGAGAACAAGCTTTTGCAAATGATGGAATAGCAGTTTATCCAGAAGCAGCCTATGACATTAATGGTACTTGGAACAAGAACCGCTATACTGATTGGCAGAAGGAACTTATTGGTGGTACAGCCGAAATTAGTGCATTGCAAGGATCGGTTTCAGGCGGATCGGCGCAAACACAATACCTGCTCAGCGCAACTTACCGTAAAGAAACAACTGTTATGCCAGGTGATTTTCAATACAACAAGGGCTCAGCACACTTTAGTATGAATCATGCAGCATCAGACGGCAAATTTAAAGCACAATTTTCTGCAAGTTATACAACCCAAAAAAATGACCAACCCGCAGCTGATTTGACTTATGCAGCCCGATCATTGGCTCCTAACGCTCCGGCCTTGTACACCGAGAACGCAGAGCTTAATTGGGAGAATGGCACATGGAACAATCCGTTAGCTAACCTAAATCAGAAATTCACATCTAGAACGTACGACCTCTTTTCCAATGCTGTTTTAACCTATTCAATAGTAAAGAATCTTGAGCTTAAAAGTAATTTTGGATACACGGATACTAAGAATAACGAGAAGCGCACCATACCATCAACAATTTACAATCCATCGTATGGAATGACCAGTAGTAGTTCTTCTCTATACACTAACAACACCGCACGACGCTCCTGGATTATAGAGCCACAGTTAAATTACAATCTACACAGAAACAAACATAAGATTGAAGCACTTGTGGGTGCAACTGCACAAAGCACAACCACCGAAAGATTGCACGTTATTGGTTATGGATTTTCGAGTAACGCTCTAATCAGTGATTTGGCCTCAGCTTCGTTACGCCTTGTGTTTACAAGCGACGAGAATATTTACAAATACCAAGCATTCTACGCGCGTATAAACTACATCCATGACAAGCGCTATATCTTTAACGCAACAGGGAGGCGTGATGGATCGAGTCGCTTTGGTGTTGGCAAACAATTCGCCACTTTTGGAGCATTAGGAGCAGCTTGGCTCTTCTCAAATGAAAACTTTTTAATAGACAACAGAATAATGAGCTATGGTAAATTACGAGGAAGCTATGGTGTTACAGGAAGTGACCAGATAGGTGACTACCAGTTTCATGACACCTATGTTTCATCTGGAAATGCTTATCAAGGAATTATAGGGCTACAACCAAGCCGTTTGTTCAATCCAAACTTTGGCTGGGAAAGCAATCGCAAGCTCGAAGTCGCCATTGACGCTGGCTTTTTTCATGATCGTATGTTTTTAACAGCAGCATGGTTCCGCAATCGATCCGGAAATCAACTCGTAGGAATACCATTGCCAGGAACCACCGGTTTTAACGTGTTAAATGCTAACTTGAATGCAACCGTGCAAAATTCAGGTATAGAGTTCACTCTTCAAACAGCAAATTTTCAAACAGTAGATTTTAAATGGAATACTGCCATTAATATTACTGCAAACCAAAACAAACTTCTATCCTTCCCTGATCTGCAAAGCTCGCCCTATTCTAATAGTTATAAAATTGGTCAGCCATTATCAATACAGAAGGTGTATCATTTTATTGGGCTTAATCCTCAGACTGGTGTGTATGAATTCGACGATGTAAATGGTGATGGTACTATAGCTGCACCAGAAGATAAAGAAACAATAGCTAATCTGTCTCCCAAGTATTTTGGCGGACTTCAAAATACATTTAATTATAAAAATTTCCAATTTGATTTCCTATTCCAATTCGTTAAACAACAAGGATTTAGATACCTTCCGGCGCCTGGAGGTGGCATGACTAACCAACTGCAGGCTGTTAGTAATAGTTGGCAACAAACAGGCGATAGTAGTTCACAGCAAAAACTGACTACTGGTCTTAATTATGACATAATTAGCGCTTATTACAACTTCACAGAAAGTGATAACGCCATTACTGATGCTTCTTATTTGAGACTTAAAAACATATCTCTTTCTTATGATGTGCCACTACCTCCATCCTCGAAGATCAATTGCAAACTATCCCTACAAGGCCAAAATCTTTTAACTATTACTCCTTATGATGGGGATCCTGAATTTAAGTTCGCTGGATATTTACCCCCACTTAAAATGTATACCGCCAGCGTTCAACTAACTTTTTAATTCAAAAATATGAATCATTCTACAAATTATCCCAATAAGAAAGGAAAAAGTATCCGTATTCTAGCCCTTTTCCTAATACTCACTTATTTTTCATCTTGTGACAGTTTCGTTGAAGTAGATCTTCCATCGTCTCAACTTACAGGTGATTTGGTTTTTAAGGACAAAAATACAGCTAATGCAGCCTTAATAGATATTTATGCCAAGATACGCGATAACGGCCTGCTTTCTGGTAATCTAACCGGGACAAGCACTTCCTTAGGCCTATATGCTGACGAACTAAATTACTATGGTCCTGTGACAGATACTGGCGGAAGTTTATACAATAATACCTTAATAGCCACGGATGCTAATGTGAGGCAGATTTGGAATATTACTTATGGACAAATCTATGCAGTAAACGCCCTTATAGCCGGTATGTTAGATGCTCCAATTTCTAAAGTCGACCGAGATCAACTCATTGCGGAAGGACTTTTCATTAGATCACTTTTGTATTTTTATTTAACAAACACTTTTGGTGATGTACCTTTTATCACATCTACTGATTATAGAGTGAACAGCATAGCTCCAAGGGTTGAAGTTCAGACTATCTATGCCAGTATCATCGCAGATCTTAAGCAAGCCTCCTCAATTATACAAGAAAGCTATCAGTCACAAGGTCGAGTACGACCAAATCGAGCGACAGTAAATGCACTGCTCGCCCGAGTATATTTATATGCTAATCAATGGCAAGAATCCGTAAGTACGGCTTCAGCAGTACTCAATCAAAGCGAATACTCCCTAGAGTTACCAATTGCTCAAGTGTTTCTCAAAGAAAGTCCCTCAACTGTTTGGCAGTTCAGCCCTAAATTCGAAGGAAATAACACTGACTTTGGAATAACTTTCATCTTTAATTCAGGACCACCACCTTTCGTAGCGCTTACAGAAGGACTTATAAACGCTTTCGAAGAAAATGATCAGCGTAAGCTTTATTGGACCACAGCAGTAACAAATAACGTCAAGACATGGTATTATTCATCAAAGTATGCACAAAATGGGTTTACAGGCGTATCAATCGAATACCCTATAGTCTTTCGTATACAAGAACAATACCTGATAAGGGCTGAAGCAAATGCAAGATTAGGTCGTTTAACCGAAGCAAAAGAAGACCTAGATAAAGTGAGAATAGCCGCAGGACTAATCGATACCAATGCAGTGACTCAACAAGAAATAGTAAACGCCATATTGCGGGAGCGACGTGTAGAGTTCTTTGGCGAATATGGAGGTCGTTTTTATGATTTGAAACGCACAGGAAATTTAAACGAAGCCCTCAGCAGCGTAAAACTAGGGTGGAACGCAAATGATGCTCTCTTTCCTATACCCGAAAATGAAATACTTATCAATCCCAATCTTAAACCACAAAATTCAGGATATTAATGACTCGTACAATGAAATTTATTTGGATCAATTTATTTTGTCTCCTTGTAGCCTATCCAGTTTTTGGACAATTAGTAAAAACTGATTTGACCGAAAGTGATTACGGCCAATGGGGTACGTTGCGCCTTAGCAAAATCTCAAAAGATGGTAAATGGGTAGCCTTAAGTATGATTTACGAGAATGGCCAGGATACTTTATACCTGAGAAGTACAAATAATGCAAAGCAGTTTGCCTTTCCCAAAGGTATTGAACCCGCATTTGAAGGTGAATATTTTGCCTGTATTACAGAAGGAAAAGTTGCGGTGATGAATCTAGCTGATAATAGTACTTCTTATGATGCAGGAGTGCGTTTTAATTTTTTTACTAACAAAGCAATTGCAATCTGGTCGCGCTCAGAAAACAAGGCGCCAAACTTAAAGGTACGAACTTTAAGCGGGCAAATAGCACTAGAAATTCCTGATATAGTGGAGTACACAATAACTAAAAATATTTTGTTATACAATCGAAAACTTCAAGATTCCAGTTTTGTCGGTATCGTTGATTATCGAGGGAAAAAAACAAAGAATACGGTGATTTTTAGAAAGAGAGGAGAATTGCAAAGCTTAGTCAGCAACAAAGAAGGAACTGCCGTTTCCTTCTTAGGTTCAGATTTGAATGAGGATAGGCTCACATCAATATTTCATTATGATTTGGTAAAAAACAAGCTGAGTAGCATAATACCGCAACAATCTCTTAATGTCACGGATACTATTTCAATTATAACTACAGGAATTTACCATCACTGGATATCTAACGACGGTAAGAAGGTCTTTTTTGCAATCCAACGTAAAAATAATTCTCACCCGAAAAACCATGCTGTCGAAATTTGGAATAGTAGTGATAAGTGGACTCATAACTTAGAAGTTCAGCTTGATGGATGGGAAAACGTTTCTAAAGCGGCAGTATGGATGCTTGAAGAAAAAAAAGCTAGTGTAATTGGAGATAATATCTTGCCTCAAGCACGTGTTTTTGGTGATGGCAAATATGCTCTGCTTAGTAATCCTCAAAGTTACGAGCCACAATTTAAAGAAGAGGCAGCACGAGATTATTACCTTTTAGATATCGAAGCGCAAAAAAGAACTTTACTATTTCATCAACTGCCAGGTGCTGCAGACGACATACAGGCAACTCTAGATGGCAAATATCTCATTTATTATGACACCAATTCTTGGTATGCTTATAATGTTTTAAAGGACAATTCACGTGCACTTACAACAACAGGACTTTCTATTTGGGAATCAGACCCCAACGATTATAATTCTGAACCAAGAGTGTACGGCATAGCAGGATTTTCAACAGACAATAGTTCCGTATTTCTTTATGATCGTTTCGACTTATGGGAAGTAGGGATTACAAAATCATTTGCGAGAAGGCTTACCGATGGCAAAGAAAAAGGCATTCGCTTTCGATTAGCCGTTTCAGCTGGTAATCCAGGAAAAACAGATCCCGATCCTATTGATATTTATAAACAACTATATTTAAAGGCATACCGTGAAAAGGATGGAGTATCTGGTTATTATACGCTAAAAGATAATAAATTACAGAAGCTAATATTTGATAATAGTTGCACAGATGAGATCGTTTACACTTCAGAAATCGATGTTTTTAGGGAGCAAAGTTTTGATATGCCAACACGCGCAATTGCATTGGTAAAAGGGAAACGAAGTGTTTTATTTGAAAGTAACCCAAAAATAAAAAAATACAACTGGCCTTTCTCCAAAATGATCACGTATCGCACAATGGGAGTTGAAAAGCCTGCGGCATTATTCCTTCCTCCAAATTATGACGCGAATAAAAGATATCCAGTAATTGTGCATATTTACGAAGATATGTCTCCAGAACTGCATCATTTCGTGAATCCTACATGGAGGAACCCAGAAGGATACAACATTACCACACAGGCAGCAGACGGATATTGTGTGGTTCTACCTGACTTGAACTATGAATCCAACAACGCAGGTGTTTCTGCAGCACGCTCACTTATAGATTTGACTAAAATGTTGGTAGATGAAGGTATCGCCAATCCAAAAGCCATCGGTTTGATGGGGCATTCTTTTGGTGGTTACGAGACATTTTTTACTATAACACATACAAATGTATTCGCAGCAGCAATTGCAGGCTCAGGTATTTCCGATACTGTAAATTGGTACTACAGCATGAGTCAAGATTTAGAAAAACCAGAAATGTGGCGATTTGAAGATCAGCAATTTCGGATGACGAAGCCATACCATCTTGATCCTAAATCTTATATTCTTAACTCGCCAATTTTCAACATATATAATGTAAATACTCCACTGTTATCTTATTCTGGTAAAAACGATCGTGTTGTACCATGGCAGCAAAGTATGACCTTTTACCTTGCATTAAGACGGATGAAAAAACAAACAACATTGCTGCTATATCCTGACGAAGGACATGTATTAAATAGTCCGAATAACCAAAAAGACCTAAGCCTAAAGGTAAAGGCTTGGTTCGATCATTACTTGAAAAATTTACCATCCAGTGGATGGATGGATCAACAATACTAAAAAACAAATGCAGTTCTTACGAACTGCATTTGCATTTAGAAACTAACAGTTTATGGTTTAAACAACTGTTGGTCGCAGGCAGTACCTAATGCATTGTACTTCCACACTGGAAGTGGTGTCGCATCGGCTGACATACAGGTTGCACCAGGATTACTGGAACAGTTCACATTACGCGAATCACATGATGAGCTACTGGTTGCATGAACATAGCCAATAATCGGTGGTTTTACCGAGCTACTACTTGTCGAGCTAGTACTCAAGGCTCCTGCACTAGCAAGAGCGAAAGCGGCCACTGGAAGGGCCAACATTCTTAAATTTGAATATTTCATAATTAATAAAAATAAATAGTTGTGATCTACTCTATTAACAGGTTTTCGATCTTATCCTGATACTGCAGTATACAATTAGGCCTAGACTAGTTAAAGTTCTTGTGCAGCCTATATTTTTGTAATGTTTTACCAATAATGATATAAATTCCTTCTGAATTTACCATGATATCAGAAATCTTGTCTTCTCCAATGTCATAAGCATAAAAGCTCGAAACATAGGTGTTGTTTTTTAGATCGTATATATCGATAACAGATGAAGTTTTCCATAAATCAAGAGGTTCAAATTTCCCCCGAAGTCCTGAGTTAACAAAGAGATACCTTCCATATGAAGCACTATATTTATTGATAGTTACAGCTGGGGTCGAAGGCTTACGTTCTCCTGACTCCTTGAAATAATTGACCTTGATTGCAGCACGTGTGGTGGTGTCAATAGTATTTCCCCTGTAATCAAGTTTTAAATGCTGATTAGTTACTATAAACTGATTTCTATAATAATAGAGATAAGTTAAATTTTTCAGTATCGGGTCATACGACATAGTTCCATCAGTATCAAAAATACCATCTTTTTGTTTCTGCAGAATGTTATTAATAAGTGTTACCTTCATTTTTTTTGAAAAACTGAACTTACCCAAAATATTTTCTTTAGAATAACGATCTTGAGCCCGAAATGCAATATTTAAACTATCCATAACCACTATTTTTGAAAAATAATAGTTTCCCATCATAATTTGAAATGCTTTCCAGTCACTTACTTTTCCCCGAAAAATCACTGGTACTGTTCCATCAAAAACAAAGAAATAAGGAAGTACGACCTTGAGTTGGACGGAACGAAATGGATATTTGTCGTGATCAATGCTGATAATATGTTTTATTTGACGCTGTAATTTATTGTCCCATTCATAGACAACTAAGGGTGTATTTGTGTTGCTTAAAAATACTTTGCCATTCCCAGCACCGGCAAAGTAGGCGTTGTACATTTGTAAATCCGCTTGAGCCGTCTTTTCTACTACACCACGATCAAACCTTCTCACGAAGGGATTTTGATGATGAAGTACTCTTTCAGAAATAGTATATAGTATAAAAACAAGGAGTATAGAAAAGAAACTACCAAAAATCACTAAAGTATAAGTCTCCGTGTTTCGTCGTTCTGCCAAATACGCAGCTAATGCTAAAACAGTAAATACGATATTGAAAATTAAATGTTCGGTCCATCCCATTTTTTCTAGAATACCCCCACAAGAGCAAGGAACAAAAGAACTGTAATTCAAAATAAAAACAATGTAAGTTGTAAAAACGAGCATCAACAAAAACGCACAAAAAAAACCTGTACGTCGCATTTTAGGAATTCCTAA
>CAXBGV010000048.1:0-12055 GCA_963975235.1 uncultured Flavobacterium sp.
ATCATTAGGTGATTTTGCTTACTCAGCGACCTTACCTTCTGCTAAAGAAGCGTACACAACTATCGAAAACAAGGTTGTTATTTTAAAAATTGCTAACAAAGGTGGATATATCGTTGAAGCTACTTTAAAAAATTACGAGCGTTTCAAGAAAGGTTCTGGTCAATTGGTATCTTTAATTAAAGATAATAATGCCAATTTAAATGTGCAATTAATAACAAATGACAATCGTACTTTAAACACTAAGGATTTATTTTTTGAACCATCTTTAACAAAAAGTGGCGATGATCAAGTGCTGTCCATGCGTTTAAAAGCAGGAGCTGATTCGTTTTTAGAATACAAATATGTATTAAAAGCGGATGATTACATGCTTGATTTTGATATTCAGTCACAAGGTTTGAGTAAAGTGCTTAGTGCAGCTAAGCCATTAAACCTTGAATGGGATTTGAAAGCATACTCTAATGAAAAGAGTTTAACGACTGAAAACCGTTATTCTGAAATGTATTACGAATATGAAGACGGTAAAAGTGATTACTTAGGTCAGTCAACTGATAAGACTGAAAATGCAGAAAACGTTTCTTATATTGCTTACAAGCAGCACTTCTTTTCTTCAATACTGCTAACAGATGTTCCTTTTGAAAAAGCAGAGTTGTACACTAACAATTTAGTTGGAGGAGATAATGTAGATACAACATTTACAAAGCAGTTTAAAGCAATCGTCCCATTGGCTTTTAAAAATGGTGAAATAAACGAGAAAATGAACTGGTATTATGGTCCTACGGATTATAAAATGCTGAAGGCATATGATAGAAACCTGGAGGATATTGTAGCTTTAGGTTGGGGTATTTTTGGATGGATCAATCGCCACGCATTTATTCCTATGTTTGGATTTTTAACATTATTTATACAGCAAGGTTGGGCAATTGTTTTGTTTACGATTTTGGTAAAATTAGTAATGTCGCCTATCACTTATAAATCGTTTTTGTCACAAGCAAAAATGAAAGTGTTGCGTCCTGAAATTGCTGAGTTAGGTGAAAAGTTCAAAAAAGAGCCTATGAAAAAGCAGCAGGAAACAATGAAATTATACAACAAAGCAGGCGTGAATCCTATGGCTGGTTGTTTACCTGGTTTGTTGCAAATGCCTG
The DNA here is from genome assembly GCA_963975235.1 of uncultured Flavobacterium sp. Taxonomy (GTDB): domain Bacteria; phylum Bacteroidota; class Bacteroidia; order Flavobacteriales; family Flavobacteriaceae; genus Flavobacterium. Next base: position 1,143 of record CAXBGV010000048.1, read on the forward strand.
TCTTCTACGCTTTATTTCAGTTTTTTCCATCAGAATTAAGTTTGAGACAAAAAGGTTTTTTATGGGCGGATGATTTATCTTCTTTCGACTCAATCTATGAATTACCATTTCATATACCAGCCTACGGTAATCACATTAGTCTTTTTCCAATATTGGCTTCTATTGCTATTTTCTTTTACATGAAAATGACTACAGGTGACCAACAAATGCAGGCTCCGCAACAGGAAGGTATGCCAGATATGACTAAGATTATGAAAATCATGGTATACATTTCTCCTTTAATGATGTTATTGTTTTTTAACAGCTATGCTTCAGGATTGAGTTTGTATTATTTTATTTCGAATACGATTACAATCGGAATTATGTTAGTTATCAAAAACTACATTATTGATAGTGATAAAATTCACGCTCAAATTCAAGAAAACAAATTGAAAGAACCTAAAAAGCAAGGTAAATTTCAAAAGAAGTTGCAAGAGGTAATGGCACAGCAAGAGGCTATGAAAGAACAACAAAAGAAAAATAAATAATACTAGCACTAATTATTAAAAGCTTCCTTCGGGAAGCTTTTTTTTTACTATTTCAGAAAGATCGAAAGTGTTTGATGGATCAAGATGTACTGATGTACATTTCTCATTGAACAGCATATCACTGATCTTATAGGCATTGTACAGTTGTAGTAGTATTATAACTACTTTAAATGAAACCAAGTATTCTCTGTTACGTTTTGCATTGTCTTTAATATAGATCGTAGCTATACTTGCAGTTACGCAACAGAAACAGTTCTACAAGCATTATAAATGAAACCATAAAAAAAAGCTTCCAAAAATATTGGAAGCTTTTCTTGTATCATACTAAGTAATTTTACATCGGGAATACAGGTAATAATACTTTGTCTACTGCATGAATTACACCATTTGTACATTGAACATCTGCAACTACTATATTTGATAGTCTGTTACTTGCATCTAAAATTTTTGCACCTCCAGTCAATTGGATTCTGAATGTTTGACTTGGAGTCAAAATTGGAGTCACTATCTGTCCTTCGGTTAATGTTGAGGAAAGTACATTTGCTGGACTAACCACGTGATACTGTAAAGTGCTTGTTAAATTGGCAGTCGATACTGATGCGATTCCGCCTGGAGCTAATTCAGTGTTGAAAGCTGTAAATGCCGCATTAGTTGGTGCAAATACTGTAAATGGTCCCGTGCCAGAAAGTATGGATACAAAGTCAGGTTGTCCTTCACCTGTTAATGCACCAACTAATGATGTAAAATTAGGGTTTGCTGTTGCATGTGTTACGATAGTTGGTAAATCAATAACTTTATCTACGATGTGGATTACACCATTAGAAGCAAGTACATCTGCCGTAGTTACAGTTGCAACTCCGTTTAATTTTACTGTTCCACCTGCTGTGTTGACAAACATACTTAGGTTGTTTGTTGCTGACGCTGACCCTTTGGCTAACGTTTTAACATAAGTAGTTGTTAGGTCAGTAGATTTTGATGTACCTACTAGAACGTGATTTAACAAAATTTCTTTCAGTGTTGCTGTAGGAACCTGGTCGATTGTTGTGTAAGGTGTAGTCGCAAGAAATGCTGTAAACGCCGCGTTAGTCGGGGCAAATACCGTATAATTATCTGATCCTTGTAAGGTAGTAGCTAAGTCAGCTTTCACTAAAGCTTGAACTAAAATACTAAAATCAGGTGTCTTTGATGCAATACCAGTTATCGTATTGTCAACAGTAACAGGGTTTTCATCGTCACTACTACAAGAAGTAAAAAGTAATGAGGTCGCTACAAAAAGACTAAGAGCAATTGTTTTAATTGAATTTTTCATAAGTTTTTTATTTAGATTTTTTTTATAGTGGAGCTAAGCTAAATAAATATTTGTTTAATCATTTTCAATTTAAGATAAACATTGTAAAGTTTTAGGTTTTTTTTATGGAGTGTTTACTACTATTACTATTGCTTAATTTTACTACAAATAGGTGAAGGTAGAAGTTGGAGAATGGCAGTGCTTGTTTTCGATTTGTTAAAATATAAGTTAAATGGGTTAAACATAATTACCATATTTTTTGTAGGTTTATTATTATTTTATTTATTTTTAAATTACGTTTTTAATAATTGGTGAGGCATTTTTATTCATGAATAAAAAAAATACTGACTAAAAAGGGAAACAAACTCAAAAGGAGTAATTTTGTAGCAATTATTACGTTATCATTTTCTAATTCTATCGACTTATGAAATTTTTCAATTTTATTACAATGCTATTATTGTGCTCTCATTTGGCAAATGCGCAAGTAATTATTAACGCTTTAGATGCAAGTGGAAAAAAGGATGGACTATGGAAGGGGCTATATGCTGATTCTAAAAGGCCACGGTATGAAGGAACGTTTAGTCATGGTAAGGAAGTAGGTTTGTTTAAATATTTTGACGATACCAAGGCAGGGTCCTTAATAGCGACTAGAGAGTTTAATACAAATGATCAGTCAGCTTTCACTATTTTTTACGATCAAAAAAAGAATAAAGTTAGCGAGGGTAAAGTTTTAAATCGCTTATTTGATGGAGAATGGAAGTATTACCACCAGGGCTCAACGGTTGTGATGACAATAGAAAATTACAGCAAAGGTAAACTAGAGGGAATTCGATCTGTTTTTTATATCAACGGAAAAATAGCTGAAGAGCAATTATACAAAAACAATCTAAAAAATGGCTTTTATAAAAAATATGCCGAAAATGGTATTGTTCTAGAAGAGTCTATGTACAAAAATGATCAATATGATGGAAATGCTATTTTTAGAGACCCTGATGGGAGCATCGTTTCTAAAGGTAAATTTGCCAACGGCAGAAAAGTAGGGTTATGGTCCTTTTTTGAAAAAGGTAAAGTAGTGAAAGAAGTCAATATGAGCGATCCTGAAGCGGTATCTAAGGCTAACCGTAATTAACTTTTTAGCCATACAATTACTGCCATAAACTTCGTAACTTTGTCAACTTATAATATTTTTAAAAGTTTTGAAATGAAGCGTGTTGTTGTAGGACTTTCTGGTGGTGTTGATTCTAGTGTTGCAGCTTATTTGTTGCAGCAACAAGGATATGAAGTGATAGGTCTTTTTATGAAAAATTGGCATGATGATACCGTAACGATATCAAATGATTGCCCTTGGTTAGAAGATAGTAATGATGCCTTGTTGGTTGCAGAAAAATTAGGTATACCTTTCCAGACTGTAGATTTAAGCGAGGAGTATAAGGAGAGAATTGTGGACTATATGTTCAATGAATACGAACGAGGGAGAACTCCAAATCCTGACGTTCTATGCAATCGTGAGATCAAGTTTGATGTTTTTATGAAAATTGCGCTCAGTTTGGGTGCCGATTATGTAGCGACTGGTCATTATTGCAGAAAAGCAGAGACAGAAGTTAATGGTAACACTGTCTATCAATTAAAAGCGGGTGCTGATAACAATAAAGATCAATCCTATTTTTTGTGTCAGTTGTCTCAAGAGCAATTATCTAAATCATTGTTTCCTATAGGAGAATTAACAAAGCCAGAGGTACGTGCCATAGCTACTGAAATGGAATTAGTTACAGCTGATAAAAAGGATTCTCAAGGCTTATGTTTTATTGGTAAAGTACGTTTACCCGAATTTTTACAACAAAAATTGCAACCTAAGGAGGGAGTGATTATTCAAATTGATAAAAATGATCCAATCTATGTTGCTCCTACTACAGAGGGTCTCATTGAAGAAGAGGTTCTAGCGCTTGCTGCACGAAAACTAGCTTATACTCCTACTATGGGTAAAGTAGTTGGCAAACACCAAGGTGCTCACTATTTTACAGTCGGACAACGCAAAGGGTTAAACGTAGGAGGAACGACTGATCCTTTATTTATTATAGGAACAAACGTAGAGACCAACACGATTTACACGGGTTTAACTAGTGAACATCCAGGTTTATTTAGATCGGCATTATTTATAGAAAAATCAGAAGTGCACTGGATTCGCCAAGACATGAAACTTGCAGCAGGAGAATCACAAGATTATCTTGTACGAACACGCTACAGACAGCCTTTGCAAAAAGCAACTTTACATCAATTTGAACAAGGAATGTATATTTCTTTTGAAGAGCCACAATCTGCTATAACAGAGGGGCAGTTTGCCGCTTGGTATCTTGATGATGAATTAGTAGGTTCGGGCGTAATTTCTTAGTTTAGTGTTATCAAATGCTATAAATACATTTTGTGAAGAGCAGTATTTTTTGAAAAATAAAATTAAATCTAATTATGAAGAAATTATATATACTCCTTCTTTTATTGGTTTCATCATTAGCTTTCTCTCAGGAGGATGCTTGGGTTTATTTTAAAGATAAGCCCAATGCGGCTACTTTTTTAAACGCTCCATTGCAAATGCTTTCTCAACGAGCATTAGACAGGAGACAGAATCAAAATATTGCGTTAGATACAAGAGATGTTCCTCTGGAAGAATCGTATGTAAATCAAATAAACAACGTGGTTGGTATCGAAGTAAAAGCAAAATCCAAGTGGCTCAATGCGGTTCACGTTCGTGGTACAGCTACGCTAATTAACTCTTTAAAATCATTTTCTTGTGTTGAACGAATCGATTTTGCCAACAAACTGCTCAATCAGTCAGGTAAAACAACCAAGCCATATAAAAACAAATTTATAAGCAAAACAAAGAATAACAAAGTAGCTTTTTCATACGGTAATTCTAAAAACCAAATCGAAATGCTTAACGGTACTCTTTTGCATGAGCAAAATTTTACAGGATCCGGAAAAATAATAGCAGTTTTAGACAGTGGTTTTCCTGGTGTCAACACAACTGCACCATTTGAAAGATTGAGAACAAACAATCAAATCCTTGGGGGATACAATTTTGTTGCTAGAGATGCCAACTTTTATAGTGGTGATACGCATGGTTCTTTTGTATTGTCTGCTATGGGAGGCTATAAAGAAAATGAATTAGTGGGTACCGCGCCAGATGCAGCTTATTATTTGTTTGTTACAGAAGATGCTAATAGCGAAAATCCATTAGAAGAATCGCTTTGGGTCGAGGCTGCAGAGGAAGCTGATCGTTTAGGAGTTGATATCATAAATAGCTCTTTAGGCTATTTTGATTTTGATAACTCAGCCTATGATCATACCTACAGTCAGATGAATGGGAGTTCGACTTTTATTTCCCAAGGGGCAGAGATTGCATACAGTAGAGGAATGATTGTAGTTACATCTGCGGGGAACTCAGGAGGCACTGCTAACCCTTATATTGCAGCACCAGCCGATGCGGTTTCTGTTATTGCTGTAGGAGCAGTAAACGCAGCTGGCGTAAAAGCGAGCTTTAGTTCTATTGGACCAAGTTTTGACAATAGAGTGAAACCAGATGTAATGGCACAAGGAGTTGCCAGTGTTTTATCTGATGAAAATGGAAATATCGTAACTGCTAATGGTACTTCTTTTTCAAGTCCAATACTAGCAGGCATGATTGCTTGCTTGTGGCAAGCTTTCCCTGACAAGACAAATAGTCAAATACGCGATTTAGTTATCAAATCGTCAAATCGTTTTGCAGCACCTTCTACTCAGTACGGTTACGGTATACCTAATTTTGGAACTGCAAAATCACTAGAAGTAAAGGAGTATGATTCGAATTATTTTGCAATCTACCCTAATCCGGCAACTGATTTTATCAGTGTTACCTTTCCAGAAAATTTCAATAAAGGGAGTATCATTTTTTATTCTATCTTAGGGCAAAAAGTTTTTGAAAAGGAGCTAAAACAATCTCAAGATTTATTTTCGATAGATTCATTAAACAGTGGAACTTATATTTACAAGATAGAGTTTGATGCTATATCAAGAACAGGAAAAATTATAAAACAATAAAAGTAGTGTAGTCTATGAATGCAATTTGTTCACTTTTTAATATCAAATATCCTATAGTTCAAGGAGGAATGATCTGGGTTAGTGGTTATAAACTGGCTAGCGCTGTTAGTAATGCAGGTGGTTTAGGACTTATTGGTGCTGGCTCTATGTATCCAGAAATACTGCGTGAGCACATTCAAAAATGTAAAAAAGCTACAAATAAACCTTTTGGAGTTAATGTCCCAATGTTATATCCTAACATTGAGGAGATCATGAAAATTATTGTCGAGGAAGGTGTTAAGATCGTTTTTACCTCGGCTGGAAATCCTAAAACATGGACATCTTATCTTAAAGAAAATGGTATTACTGTAGTGCATGTTGTAAGCAGTAGTGTTTTTGCTTTAAAAGCGCAAGCTGCAGGAGTTGATGCTGTTGTTGCAGAAGGTTTTGAAGCAGGTGGACATAACGGCAGGGAAGAAACGACTACTATGACCTTGATTCCTATGGTAAAAGAGCAATTAGCTATTCCTGTGATTGCAGCAGGTGGTATTGGGACGGGACGAGGAATGCTAGCGGCTATGGTTCTTGGTGCTGATGGTGTTCAAGTAGGAAGTAGGTTCGCAGCTTCATTAGAATCGTCTGCTCATATTAATTTTAAGGAGACTATACTTGAGGTAAAGGAGGGTGGTACACAGTTAACTTTAAAAGAATTAGCCCCTGTGCGTTTAATCAAAAATAAATTTTTCGACGATTTACAAGAATTGTACGGGCAATGCCCATCTAAAGAAGAGTTAATTACTTTTTTAGGTAGAGCTAGAGCAAAAAGAGGTATGTTTGAAGGGAATTTAGTAGATGGTGAATTAGAGATTGGTCAAATTGCGGGTCTAATAAACGAAATTAAATCGGCAGAAAGTATTGTCTTGGAAATGATTACCGAATTTAAGACAGCCCAAAATGAAGTAACGAAATTCCTTTTATAATTACTGAATGATGAATAAAATAAAACGGTTTGCATTAGTAATTTTTCTTTATGTAGGGATGCAACAAGCCTATAGTCAAACATATAAGTTTAAAACGTCGGGCTTTAGTGTTTTAGAAAAAAACAATAAAGAAAAATGGGGTAAATGGTCAGATCTAAACTTAGTAAATATTTTAGTTACGCTTGACACCAACAAAAATCGATTTGTAGTATACTCCCAAATTGTACAACTATTTGAAATTGTAGAGTACATTCCTGTGCAGGAAAACGACACAGATATCGTTTATTCTTTTACTTGCAAAGATAACAATGGTTTAGATTGCACGATCTCTATTATTACCAGAAAGCTGCAGGAAAATAGAAAGCAGTTATACATTACCTACGACGATCACATTATTTTATACAATATATTTAATATGTAGCAGCAGTTTGATGGTGTATTACAACGAGTCTATATCCTTAATGAACTCATCATATTCTAGATAAAAAAGTTCAAGGGCATTCATCTTTTCAAAATAAAAATCAAATATTTCGTCCCAGTAATTGCGATTGCTAAACCCTACACCTAAACGCTCTACCCAGATGCGAGCGATTGTTTTGCCATTTTCCAACACGTAGTTTTTTTCAAAAACTAGATCTTTTACAAATTCCTCTTCTAAAATGTTTTTTAAAGCTTCAATTTTCTCAAAATAGGCATTGCGTTTTTCGTCGCTGCGATGTTCGATGTCAATTAGAACTTGTGCTTTTTTATTATCGACATAGAATTTAAAAGAGAAATCTTTAATTTTGGTATCATATAAAACCCATTTACGTGGATATTTTTCTGCGAATGTTACCCAGAATTCTCTTTTTAATTTTTGAGTTTCTTCTCTACTATACATTTTATTGAAATTTGGTTTTTAGAAATAGCTACAAATCTTTTTTCTAAACTATATTTACGATATCTTAGGGTACAAAAATAGACTTTGATTATGGATTTCCAATATTTTTTAAAACATGTTCCGCATTTAACTCAGGCTGTACTTCCTGCACTAAAAGCACACGCTATAATGGCACCTATAGAACGATTAGAAACATTAGAAAACCCTATCAATGCCTCAAATGTACCTAGAAAAGCTGCAGTACTAATGCTTTTGTATCCTAAAGAAGCTCAGACGCATTTGGTACTCATTGTACGCAACTCGTATAAAGGTGTACACTCAGCCCAAGTTGCCTTTCCTGGTGGAAAGTATGAAGAGACAGATAGCGATTTTGCCTACACTGCTTTGCGGGAAACACATGAAGAGGTAGGTGTAAATCCAAAAGAGGTAGAGTTAATCAAACCCTTTACACCGATGTATATACCACCAAGTAATTTTATGGTACACCCATTTTTAGGAATTGCTAAACAAGAGTTGCGGTTTGTTCCTGACCCAACTGAAGTTGCTCGTATAATAGAACTTCCTTTATCAGTTTTTTTAGACGAGTCTATTGTCATAGAAACACGATTAACGACCTCGTATGCCAATGAAATGAAGGTTCCTGCTTTTCATATCGAAAATACGATCGTGTGGGGCGCAACCGCGATGATGTTAAGTGAATTAAAAGAAGTATTAAAATCCGTTTTTGAAACTAAAACATAAAGTAGTTTTCTGTTAATTTTTTGTTGCTAAATCAGGTTCTTAGTACCTAATCATTCACTTTAAAAATATTTTGTATGTTTGCTTTCCAAAAATGATAAATTTAAAAATTTTATGGGATTAGTAAAAAGAAATCCTTTTGGTCATATTCTATTTTTAAAAAAATGGTTAATCCGAATATTTGGCGGCATCACACACAGACGCTACCGAGGTTTTAATGAGTTGCAAATAGAAGGATCTGATATTATCAAAAATTTACCAGAGACTAACGTACTTTTTATATCCAATCACCAAACTTATTTTGCTGATGTAGTGGCAATGTTTCATGTTTTTAACGCAAGTTTGAGCGGGCGCGAGGACTCTATTAAAAACGTAGGTTACTTGTGGCAGCCCAAAATGAATATTTATTATGTAGCCGCCAAGGAGACAATGAAAGCAGGACTTTTACCTAGAATCATGGCTTATGCGGGCGCAATAACTGTCGAACGAACTTGGCGTGCAAAGGGAGTGGATGTAGCCGAAAAAAGAGATGTGAACCCAAATGACACTGAGAATATAAAAATAGCCTTAAAAGATGGCTGGGTAATTACCTTTCCGCAAGGAACTACTAAATCCTTTAAGCCTGTTCGCAAGGGTACTGCACATATCATAAAGGAGCACAGACCTATTGTTGTTCCTATAGTGATTGATGGCTTTAGACGTTCGTTTGATAAAAAGGGATTACGAATGAAAAAGAAAGGGATTTTACAATCGTTTATAATTAAAGAGCCACTCGATATTGATTATGATAATGACACTATTGAGGAAATTGTCGAGAAAGTAGAGTACGCCATTGAGCAACACCCTTCGTTCTTAAAAGTTATTCCCATTGAGGAAATAGAGGAGCAGGAGAAACTAAATAAATTCCGAAAATGGGATTATTAAAAACTTCTTAAAATACAGGAAACAAAAAACCCGATAACTCAACTACGTTATCGGGTTTTTTTAAACACAAATTGAAGGTAAACACTACAAGTCTATTTTCTTCAATTCCTTGTAATTAGCTAATAATTTTCTTAAAAGGGTTCCATAAAGTAATCTATAGAAAAGCCAAAATGCTCCAAATATCAACATTGTTGCTAAAAATAGTAAACTAATAGTTATTGCCATAGCACTATTATTAGAAATAACTTTTTCTTTTAGTGCATCAATTTCAGGACTAAACGTAAAGGCGATAATGAAACCTACAATGATGCTATACGCAATCATAATTAGGTTGTAATAAACATAATATTGTACTGTTTTTCTCGTACTTAAAATATCTTTCATCAGCTGCTTGGTAGAGGCAATAGTTGATATTTTTACATAATTGCGGTAAAACAAATAAATGAACAATAGCGTAATAGCATAGCCAGCCACATTCATTATTTGAAATAAAGTGTCTAAACCAGATTTACTTATTTTTTCTAAGTAGTCATCGCTGCTAAATAGCAAACCAATTGTGCTCCAAACCAAAATCTCTAATATACTAATGATTAAAATCCACTTCACAATCGAAGATGATTTTTTATGAATCATTTTATAGAGTTCTAGTTCAGATATCTGTTCAAAGGAATCCGTATTCTTCTTCCAGTCTTTTTTTAGTAAATCCAGCTCTTCCATATTCCTTAAGGATTTAGTATTTTTTTTAATTTTCCTTTTATTCTATTCATCTTCACTCGCGCATTCACTTCACTAATCCCTAGTGTTTCTGCTATTTCATGATAATCTTTATCTTCTAGATACATAAAAACTAATGCTTTTTCAATATCGTTAAGCTGATAAACCGCTTTGTACATTAGTTTTATTCGTTCTTCCTCTTCGTAGTTGTAATCAACATCTTTAATAAAATGTTGTCCACCCTCGTATTCTACTGTCGCAATAGAGCGTTTGCTTTTACGATACAAAGTAATGGCAGTATTCAAGGCAACGCGATAGGCCCAGGTAGAAAACTTGCTGTCGCCTCTAAATTTAGGAAAGGCTTTCCATAACTGAATCGTAATTTCTTGAAACAAATCTTTATGCGCATCCTCACCATCAGTATATAACCTACAAATCTTGTGGATTATATTCTGATTGTCTTTTAGTTGTTGTACAAACGATTGCTCTAGATTATCACTCATATATACGTTAGTGTAGGTATGAAAGTTTTTGTTACAAATAAAGCTTTTTTTTTGAAGTACAAGCAGGCAATTCAACTCACTTTTTGTCCCGCTATACATTGCAATCTCCCACAAGATTGCATCGTACCTCGCAAGCTTGTTAGGAGGATTTTCATTGCTATCGGGGCTAAAAAACAAAACTAGTATTTCAATATTGTGAGGAAACCGTAGTTGTAGATTGATTGTTGCAGTCAAATAAATGCAATTTTAACTTTTTACTACCGTAAATACAGGATTACTTGTATATTTGATTTTAGACAATCCGTAATT
>CAXBGV010000049.1:0-12030 GCA_963975235.1 uncultured Flavobacterium sp.
AGTATGGAGTTTATTAATTTTCAACCTAGATCGTTTCATCGTTTCTACCATTCGAAAAAGAGATACGAAAACTAGTGAATTACTACAAGTGACACCTCGGGTTATCCTTGCAATCATCATTGCCATTGTGATTTCTAAACCGCTAGAAATTAAAATCTTTGAAAAAGAAATCAATACCGTTTTGTTGAAAGAGAAAAACGCGATGGCACTTGCCAATAAAAATGAAGTCACTACCTATTTTAAGTCTGATTTAGATAAAAATAACTCGGAAATAACGGCTTTAAAAACCGAAATCATAAACAAAGAAAAGGAAGTTAACACCTTATACCAAACATACATCACTGAAGCGGAAGGCACATCTGGAACAAAAAAACTAGGAAAGGGTCCTGTTTTTAAGGAAAAAATAGCCAAACATGATCTAGCCAAACGCGAGTTAGATAGTTTGCAAAAAAATAACTTAGCAAAAATTGCAATCTTAGATAAATCAGCTATTAACTTGAAAGCTGATTTAGACAAAAAAGTATCAGAAACGCAACCTATCATTGATGGATTTGATGGTTTAATGGCTCGGATAAATGCTTTAGATAAATTACCTTGGGCACCTTCTTTTTTTATTATGCTTTTATTTCTAGCGATAGAAACATCACCAATAATAGCCAAGTTGCTTTCGCCCAAAGGAGAATATGATTTTAAACTAGAAGATTTAGAAACGGCCTTAAAAGCGACAATAGAACAGGATAAATACCAGCGCCAATTATTAGTTAAGACAAGCGCTCAAATGCACGACAAAGTGTACGAGGATATTTCACAAGATAAAAAACTATACGATTTACAACGACAAAAAGCAACAGAACTCTTAGAATTACAGGCTACAAATTTTGTAGAAAAACAAAAAAGGACACTTTAGTCGAAAGTCACAAAGCAGCAAAGTTTCAAAGTAATAAAGTAATAAAGTAATAAAGATAAAAGTCTTAAAGTTAGAACAGCAGTTCATTCTTTAAGACTTTTATCTTTCGGCTTTGAGACTATTTACATATGACTTAATATCTCTTTTTTATAGGTGTCGTACTCTCCTTGTAAAATCAAGCCATTGTCTAAAAGTTTCTTATAGTTTTGCAATTTTTCGAACAATTCATCTTGAGATAATCCTGCTAGACCTTCTCCTTTCATGACATCTGTGTTCGTACTAACTTCTTCTTGAGCATTAAAATCGGGGACTGTTGATGGCATTATTTCAGCAAAATTAGTAACTTCCTCAGTTTCTATTTCTTCAATTATCTCTTCAACCTCGTCAAATAATGGTACTTCTGTAGCAATTGCTTGCACTGCACCGTGTTTTAAAACATCCAACTGCTCCTTAGCATAAGTAGCAATTTTTCGAGCCTGAATTTTAGGGATATAATCAATCGACACCGTCATGTCAGTTTTAGTCGAAAAAGAAAATTCGGAACCTAAAATGTTTTCCTTAACAAAAGTAGCTTCGATTTGATCCCAAGTATAATCAATAAAGTCCATTGATAATCCTAAGTTTTTAGGTTGACAGATGATGATTCGCTTATTAGTCAAAACTATACTATCTGGGAAAACAGTGATTGCTGGTTTTTTTTGAACACCAATGTACCCTATCTCTTCATTCCGCATCATTAAATCATTGAGCTTCGAAGTGATTTTTTCAATCGCTTTTGGATCTTGCTCCTCGTTTAAGAATTTTTTGATTTGTTCTTTCATAATTAAATGAGACTAATTATCTCTATATATTTTCGGCAAAAGTAAAGTTTTTTATCTATAATGAATTGCTATATGGCCAATTTGGAAAACAATTTTCAAGGAATCTTTAAACGAAAGTTTAGACCCATCGGCATGAATCCATCTTTTCAGGGGTTGTTCACAAACTAGCTTTTTAGTTTCTTCATCACCGTAGATTTTTTTCATTCTCATAAAAATCTCTACATCAAACAACCATTTTGTAATAAACTTAGTTTGAAATGTTTTCTCGATTACGTCTTTGCTCATTATTTTGGCACCACATTGCGTATCATTAAATTCCATTCCGATTGTTTTTCTGATAATGAAATTGATAATCTTACTAATGATGGCTCGCGCCGATTCCTTTGTAATATCAGCACCCATTCGAGCCATTCTCGAACCACTAACCACTTTAAAATTTGAATTGGAAATTGTAGTTACTAAATCGTGAAAATCTTCAAAATCCGTAGATAAATCAGCATCTAGAAAACCTATGTAATCAAATTGATTTTGTTTTGCCAGATGTAGCATTCCTAACCTAACCGCCTCGGCTTTACCGCCATTTTTTTCGCAGTCATAAATACTAATATGATCTTCGTGCCCTATTCTTAATTTTTCTAATACCTCGAGCGTTTTATCCGTACTTCCATCATTTACAAAACACAAATGGTATCCTAAATTAGAATTTATAAAGGCCTTGAATTCATCACCTAACAATCGTAATTCTTCATTATAACAAGGAATAACTACTCCGATACAGTTGTTCTGAATAATCTGGTTTTTTTGAGTGTTCGATGATTCCTTCACTCCGCTTCCAATCAAACGTTTCACACGCGCGCCAATCTCATTCAAACTTAACGGCTTTTTCATATAATCATCTACACCAAGATCAAATCCTTTCACAATAGTATCTTCATCTGTATTTCCAGATAAAATCATTATTGGCGTAGCTTTCCCTTTGGTGATTTTTATATGCTTTGCAATTTCTAACCCGTTATAGGCATTTTGAGATTCATCAAGATTGGAAGTCTGATCAGGATCATTGGAAAAAGGCATATTAATATCTGCAATAACTAAATCAGGGCTATGCAGATCATATTTTTGGATACCATCAATGATAGTATTGGCACTTACTACTTCGTAACCCAAATCTAGCAAACACTTTTCAAGAGACAGTACCACTAATTCTTGATCATCAACGATTAAAATTTTCATAACATTTATTTTAAGGTAGTTTGGTTTAAGTAAATATAGTAAAAACCATCTTAAAAATAAATTAAATTTTCAAGAGCTCTATTATTATTCTAGAATAAAAAGTTTTATTATTACATTTACAAAAACCTCAATTTTACAGCATTGGCTAAGGAAAAAACAAATAAATACTTAATTGTTGCTCTACTGATTGGAGTGGTTTTTCATTCTAGCGCTATCTTTTTTACGCTTGAAAGTACCTATGATGCCTTGATTCATATGTTTTTTGCACAGCATTATGCTACAAGTTGGTTCGAACCCTGGAATTACAGCTGGTACACCGGCTTTACAGTGATGGGATATCCGCCTTTAGTACATCAAGCTATAGGGTTACTATCCTTAATTGGAGGTTTAAAATTTGGTTTGTTTAGCGTCGCAATAATTGGAATTATCTTATTCATCACTGGAGTTTATCGCTATACATTAATGATTACTGGTGACAGAACTGTTGCTGGTTACGCCGCTATAGTGGCTGTATTTTCCTCATCATTTGTAGAAACGCTACATATATTTGGACAATTACCTAGTATTGTAGGAGTTTCGATACTAATGCATTGTATGCCTGAAATTTACCTTTGGATTAAAACCGGCAGGCTCAGATACCTTTTTACCTCATTATCTCTACTTGCAGTAACAATTACCTCACATCATGTTACGCCTATTTTCGGGATGATTTTCTTTATATTTCCGTTAATTGGAACGGTGATAATGGATGTTTCTAGAGAAAAAGTAGATTCATACAAGGAAATAAAATTCAAGTTATTCCTTCAAACGTTTTTTAAACTTTTCAAGCGAATTGTAATTTTTGGAGCTAGTTCTTTATTTTTGATTGTCTTCTGTATATTTCCGTATTGGGTTAACTCAAAAGCAAATCCTATTACACAAGTTCCTATTCCGCACGGTAGTAGAGACAATTTTATTGAAGTAACCTCTTCTGGATTGATGTTTTTTGTGATTCCGTGGGGGATCTTATTTTTTATTTTACCGTATATCCTTTATCGATACTACAGCAAAAGATACATTTGTTTTGGACTATCCATCTCTTTGTTAATCGTTCTAGGTACAGGAGGAACTACGCCTATCCCTTTAAAAGTATTAGGCGAAACGGCTTTTAACATCTTAACACTTGACCGCTTTACCCTTTGGGCATCAATTATGAGTTTGCCTATGTTTGGTGAATTTGTCTACCGCTTGATCGAAGGTGATTTAAAAACGGCTATTCAAAACCGATTTGGCAATGTATATCATCGTATTCTTGGCGCTTGCTTTGCAGGGTTTTTTCTGTTTTTTGCAGGTTTTACAATTACATTAGGTTACTTCAGACCTTTTCAACCTCAAAAAATAAACACTTTACCCTTAGTTAACTTTCTAAATCAGGATCAGCACGATCAATGGCGTTACTTACCGCTAGGTTTTGGAGACCAAATGGCTACTTTATCCTCGCAAACCAAAGCAAAAACAGTTGACGGAAACTACCACTCGGCCCGAAGATTACCTGAGCTTACAACACGAGCAATTGAGAGACTAGAAAATTCTAAATTTAGGGGAATGGAAGGTATTGGTTCCTTACAACAATTCTTGACGGTTCCTGAAAAGTACAATTTAAAATATGTTTTTTCGAATGATAAATTTTATGATCCCATACTCTATTTTTGTGGCTGGCACAGGCTTTGCTTGCTTGAAAACGGAATTATGGTTTGGGAAAAACTAAATGTTGCTCCATTACCCAAAGTGTTGCCTAAAGATGATGTACCCCTGTATCTTAAATTAATGTGGGGTATTATCCCAATTCTTACGGTACTAATCGCTTTTGTAATTAACATTCAGAGTATTTTTTATAAAGCACTTAAAATCAAGGACGAAGTAAAACCAGACTTCTTTAAATTTGTTGTGCCTTACAAGAACTTCTCCTTCAAGGTTATTGTTGTTTTGCATCTTTGGGTTGTGTTGCTATTAGGCGTCATAAGCTACGCCATGTATGATTTCTACATGTATAATGCTACACAAATTAGTGCAGAAAACGTTGTTAAATCATATTATGATGCACTCGATTTTAAATATTACGAAAAAGCACATTCTTTTATAGATCCCAATAGTAAATTGTCTATCTCGCAATTCATGCTAGAAACCTCTGTGGCAGATGGAATTTTAAATTCTTATGCAAAACTAGACGCCATAGACATACAAATAATAAAAAATTCAGATAACAGAGCGACACTTGTTGCCAAAACAAAATGGATTACACCACTTGAAATTATTAACAAAGAGTATTATCACGAAACCATAAAACGAAAAGGGAAATGGTATATTTTACCTCAAAAGCAACCTTTAGACATACCACCAGATCAATTTTTATTTGATAATACCACTTCTTATTTCAAACAAGGAAGAAGAAAAATAACAACGCAACAAACCTACCACGAAGATGTATTAAAACAACCGGAACTCGAAATCTTATCGGCCAAACTTATTCAGTATAAAAATGAATTTATCATTATTGGAGAGTTACAAAATATTGATAATTTTCCTGCTGATGTCGTTTTAAAATCGACACTATACAATCATCATGATAAAGTATTAGCAACATTTAACGCGAAAGATGTAATCAAACATAAAATAATGCCAAAGGAAACAACAAGTTTCAAAGTTAATTTTGAAGAAATATCATGGCTTAATAAAGATGCGGCGCAACCTACCACTTTTAACCCAAACGAGTTTACACCCAAAGATATAAACGAAACACCGGCTAACTTTGATATTCAGTCAGCTGGAAATGTAGCCATAACTGATTTTTACACCCAAGTAGCTTTATCTGATTTAACTATCGAGAGCAATCATCTTAAAGGAACCTTGTTTAATTATGGCATTCAAGAAGTTACCGTTCCGGAGTTGTTAGTATCGTATTACACTGCCGAAAAGGAGTTACTATACGTGGATCATTACTTTTTAAGAGAAGGGGTTCGTGTACAGCGCAAGCAATACTTTGATTATGAATTATTAGATTTGTCAAGTTGCCGTATTATATTATCTTCTTTAGAAAATTGTTACGTTAACGGTTTACCCAATGGAGGCCTTGCTAGAACAATTATACCCAAAAGAAACAAAACAGTAGAAAAAGAACTGCTACAAAAAGTAAAAGGTAAAGGGTTTAGTTATGTAAAAATAGAAATGAATAATTATATTGGTAATCCTAAATGATAAAAAAAGTAACACATATCGTGCTTCCCTTTTTGCTATTCGTTCTATTTGCTTTTGCTGCCACAAAAACAAATAAAGAAATAGGAACTTTTCGATTAGAAACAACGCAACAAAGTTTTATTGCAGCAAAACCTATTGAATTGACTTTTTTGTCCTCATCTAATACAGCGAAGCCACAATTGTTCCTTATTCATTCCTATGGAAAAACAGTCCTGAATACAGAGAACAACAACGGCAAACTTGTTTATAAAATTCCTGCTATTTATAGTTTGAAAACAGGAGTTGTTTCTTGGTATTTATTAAAGGATCAAAACAAATTAGCTTCAGGTACTTTTACAATTATACCTAATGACGCAACAGTTACTGTTTTAGAAAACTATCTAGGACCACCTAGTTTATTAACAGGAACGGAACACTATACCATGATGGTTGCTATACCCACCGATAAGTACGACAACCCAAAACAAGATAACACTAAAGTCATTATAAAGGATCAGTTTTTAGAAGACATCACTGCGACCGAAAAAAAGACTGATTATTTTATTGCTTGGAAAAACATTTACTCTAGAACTAAATCAGGCAAAATGTTGATTTCTACAGAGTGCAATAACACCGACTCAAAGGAATTTGAAACAGACGTACAACCCTCACCTGCAGAAGATTTTTTAATTAACTACAATCGTCCACATCAATTTGCTGATGGAAATCAAATCACCACTTTACAAACCTCTATCATTAGAGACAAATACGGTAATATTGTGGGAGACGGAACTCTTGTCACTTTTCAAATGGTTACAAAAAATGATATTCATCTAAAAACTTATGCGGCGACTATAAACGGTATCGCGACAGGACAAGTACTACATCCGGACCATGAGGACACATTCATAGTAAAAGGTTACGTTACAGGTATAGCCGAAAGCAAACCCATCAAAATTAGCTATAGTGCACTCGTAGATAACTTAACTTATACATTTAACGAAAAAAACAGAAAAATAACCGTTGGTCCACTACGAGGTTTCATGAAACAAATAGTTCCTGATGGAATTAAGGTAGAACTAAAAATATTTTACAAAAACCAACTGATAGAAACTAAAATAAATGAGACTCAAAAGGGAATCGCTACATTTTACTTACTGCCCCCTTTTTATAGAAAATCAGAATATCAATTTGAAATAACTGCATTGGGTGTAACTCAAAAAACCAAAGTCAAAAAATATGAAACTAATTAACAACCGTAATATTTACAAAGTAGCTTTCATACTTTCTTTCATTGTGATTAGTGTTTTTACGATGCTTGGTTTAGCCAAAATCTTAGACTACCTCAACACAGGAGCCGATAGAACATCGATGTTACATCTAGAAACCGAAAGTGAGGATGTCTATTTGCCTCGAGTTAGCTGGATAAGTCTAGAAAACCCTGCACGTAAGATGGAAAAAATAACACTAGGCAAGCTCGAGAGAGACTATCTTTTTTCGTGGTATGTGAAAAATAATGCCTTAGAGAACAATACCTCAAAAGGAATTGATGATTATTACACGGATAACACACGTTTAAACCTTTACCGCACTATAAAGCACAACAAGCAAAATAAAATTACTATTGAAAACACGACCTTAAAGCATTTTCCTAAATTAGAATTTTATAGTGAAGATGGCCAACTTGTCGTTTTTACAGATAAAAATGTAGTCGAGTTTCAAAAAGTATATCAAAATAATCAGTTAGTCACCACAGTACAAGATACCGCTACGTATAAAGTTATGATGCTGTTAGAAGATGGTTTCTGGCGTGTACGTCACTTTGTTAAAATGAAACCCGAAGCTTTTGCTAAAGACACCATTAAGCCACGTCCTATTTACACTGTTAAGAGCAATCAAATACTTAAAAACAAAATACCCTATACCATCAAAGGAATCAATTATTATCCTAAAAATTCAGCTTGGGATACTTTTGGTGATTTATTTAACAAAGACACCATTGCAGCTGATTTTGACATTATAAAAAAAGAAAAACTCAATACCATTCGAATTTTTATTCAATACGATGATTTTGGGAAAGCTAAAATGCCCCCTGAGAAGATGCAAAAACTGAAAACCTTTTTAGATTTGGCGGAAGCCAAAAAACTAGCGGTAATTGTTACTCTTTTTGATTTTTACAGTGATTACTCCCTTGATAGTTGGACCTTAACACACAGACATGCGGAACAAATTGTAACAGCATTTAAAGACCACAAAGCGATACTTGCATGGGATATGAAGAACGAGCCCAACTTAGATTTTGATAACAGAGGAAAAGACAATGTATTGAGTTGGCTAGACCACATGGAAACAGTTATTAAAGAAAACGACCCGAATCATTTGGTTACCATAGGTTGGTCAAACTCAGTTGCAGCAACGAACTTAGCTTATAAAATGGATTTTATTTCATACCACTTTTATAATGACATAGAACATCTTGAGTATGAAACAAACTTATTATTAAAAACAACTAAAAAACCTGTTGTAATTCAAGAATTTGGCGTGCCTTCATACGGTGGTGTTTGGAACTTTTGGGAAGGAAGCTTAGACAAACAAGCAGCTTACCATCAAAAAATGCAAGCGTACTTCAAGAAAAACAATTACTCCTTCATGTCATGGACTTTGTATGATTTTCCGCATGTACCTGATCAAGTTGCGGGAAGGTGGCCTTGGCAAAAAAACAGGCAAACAAAATTCGGGTTTATTGATGATAAAGGACACAACAAACCCGCATTTAAATATATTTCGAACTAAAATTATTTTTTAGATTGGATCACTTGCTTGAAAGTATCCATGTACATCTCGGTAATTTTATCCATTGATAAAGCGCTCGCTGCTTTAAAGTTTTGCATAGCAATTGCTTTTCTATTGTCATCGTTATTAATGATCTTTTCTATGGCTTCCGCCAAAGATTCTGCGCTTTCTGGGTCAAAGAATTCACCTTTGTACCCTTCTTCTTCGACCAATAGAGCTAGGTCGCCTAAGTCTGGCATAACAACTGCCTTACCATAACTGCCCGCTTGGTGCAAAACTCCTGAACTTCCTGTAGTCGAAGTATACGGAAAAGCAACTACCGTACTATCACCAAAAATTACGGGAACATCTCGCTCCTCAACATAGCCGGTAAAGCGAATTCCCTCTATATTTTTGTATTTATCTTGAACAGCTGCAAGATATCCTGGTGTATTAGGACTATCTGTACCTGCAATGACTACTTCGATTTTTTCAGGACTGCGTTGTCTGATTAAAATTGCTGCTTCGATAAGTATTTCTACTTTTTTATAAGTACCAAATTTCCCAAAAGCCATGATTTGTTTTGGCCCCAGAGCTAGCTCAAACGATGGTTCATCGATACTGTCAAATGTACCATGCGGAATCACTTTCACATTGTTTACTTTGTATTTATTCTCTAAAACCTCTACGTATTTATTGATCGTAACAGCTACTACATCAGATTTTAAGATAAAACGTGTTAAAGTAGTCCCAATAAAATTATAGACCTTTTGAGCCAGCTTATTATCGGTAAAACCAGCACTTTCTAAGTCTACTTGTTCTAAAATATTATGCAATAAGGAAACAGTAGGTATGCCTTTCATTCGCAATACCATAGGAATCATAAGCCCTAATGCAGCCGGCACTTTCTTGTCACCAAATTTCATGAACTGAAGATTAATAAGCACCGCATCGGGTTTTTCTTTACTAATTGCATTTGTTATCGAAATAATGTTCGAATAACTATTAAAAGACCAACACTCATTGACCTTAACCTTATCACTGTTAGCAAAGTCTAATTGTTTTGCATCAACAGTTTTATCAGCAAGTAGCACTACCTCTGTAACTTCGTTTTTTTGTGCAAAATTTTTAACTAAATGGTATCCGTATTCATTCAATGTTACCTTACTCGGAGGAAAAGCAGTGATTATAGCTATTTTCATATTGGTGTGATTTGGTTAGTAAAGATTAAGTAAGTAAATGCTCGACGTAAATTATTTTTTATTTTTATAAAAGAAATAACACAGTTGAAAAAACAATAAAATGACCATGGCAATGATTTGCATGTGTACAACTTGTTCTAACGAATTGTGGTAGGCAATGATTAATCCTATTTGTGTTGAACCTAAAATTGCCGACACAACGACTGGCACATACTGATCTAAGGACAAATAGTAATAAGCAAAAATATTAGCAACAGCAAAAAGCGAAGTAGCTAAGGCATATTTCCACAGTAAAAAAGAAATAGACAGGTACTCCTTACCAAACATTATCCCCACAACAAACTCAGGAAATAAGGCTGTAAACAATACAATTGATGTTGAAAGCAACACGATATAACCCACGTATTTTAATAAAATAGGCAGCGTATCTTGGTTGTCTTTTTTCATCTGGATTACCTTAGGCAATAACAACATAACAAACATCCAAGCCACAAAGTAAACCACACGTCCTATAAGCGCCAATGATGCATACAAACCTGCTTGCTCACTGTCAAAAAAGTGCTTGACTAGGATTATGTCACTATTATTAATTATAATTTGCGTAAGCTCATAAAAAGCAGTTAGGGCAAAAAAGCTAGTAATCGATTTTTTATCAATTTCAGGTGTTTCGACTGTTTTTACACCCTCTAAAATTACTTTTTGAAAAGGAAAAACGCCAAAGACAAAGGACAACACGATGCCCGAAGCCACAATGATGGAGCTAGGCACACCTGGCAATAGATAAATAGCAGCGATTGTTACTAACAAACGGCTAGCCATCTCTGTTTGATATGTAGTCGCTAATTTACTAAGTACATTTTGTCCTTGATACAAACCTCTATTCACGCTCATTATAAAGTATACTGGAATTCCGAAACCAAATATAAAAAACATCGAAGCTGTTTTGGTGTGGAAAAGAAGTTGCAAATCTTGATAAAAAAACACAATACTCAAACCAAACAATACTCCTAAAACAGCAGCATATTTAGTGATAAGTTTAATAAAACTGAGCAACAAACTGCCTTCTAATAAAACAGCATATTTTGCAGTAACAATCTGAAAAGTCATTCCGATAAAGGAAAGTATTAACAATAGCGTAATTAATATTGCCGCATCAGAAAAAGCAGCTGGTCCTAGTATGCGACCTAATAAAAGGTTATAAAGATAATTTCCCCCGTTTACTAACAAAATGGTTAGCATAAATAGCTGTTCTGGCCCTAATTTTTTGGGAATTAAAGCAAAAATTTTTGAGATTCCATTCATTAAGCTATAGCTATTTTAAATTACTGTTAACTACTACAAACGATTTAATAAAAATAAATAAAATCTAGGTATTCAAACAACTACATTAAAACATGATGATAATTTAATGCGTTGAACTGGTCTTCCACTTTTTTATTCTTTTTACCAATAACATAAAATATTTGATTGTTAGATTGTGTACTTTCTTGCAATGAAGTTATAACCATTGCAGCGTAGGCATCAATACTTACCAAACTATCAAAAGAAACTACCACACCATTCGACTGTTTGATAACCGTCTCTAATTGACTTTTTAAATATACACAATTTTCAGTGTTCAAGTTACCTTGAATTTCATAAACACCAGCATTATAGTTAATTTGTAGTGACATAATTAATGTTTTAGTAATTATTAGCTTAACAAATATCTTAAACAATGATCAAAACCTTAAAAACTTTCGATGAATGGCAAGTTTCTATAGATGAGATATCATGATTTTATCAGTAACTTGCATACTGAAACATTTAACAAAACTCTATGAAATTTTTATTAAAAATAACCTTCTCATTATTATTCATATTTGGTTTAACAGCTAACGCT
>CAXBGV010000050.1:0-11880 GCA_963975235.1 uncultured Flavobacterium sp.
CTATTAGATTCCTGCAATAGCTTTTATTTCATCTATAATTCGAAAGGCTAGCTTATCAGCCTGTTCTTGTGATGGTGCCTCAGTGTAAATACGAATAATTGGCTCTGTATTTGATTTTCTCAAATGAACCCACTCAGCAGCAAAATCGATCTTCACACCATCAATGGTAGTAATGTCTTCGTTTTTGTACTTATCTGTCATGGCAACAAGAATTGCATCGACATCTATTTGAGGTGTTAATTCTATTTTGTTTTTGCTCATGTAATATTCTGGATATGATGCACGCAAAGCAGAAACAGTCATTTTTTTATTAGCCAAATGAGTTAAAAATAAAGCTACACCCACCAAGCTGTCACGACCGTAATGTGATTCTGGATAGATGATACCTCCGTTTCCTTCCCCACCAATAATAGCGTTGTTTTTTTTCATTAACTCAACTACATTTACTTCGCCTACTGCACTAGCTTGATAACTACCCTTATGAGCATTTGTTACATCACGTAAAGCGCGCGATGACGACATATTAGATACAGTGTTTCCAGGAGTTTTGCTCAAAACGTAATCAGCACAAGCTACTAATGTATATTCTTCACCAAACATTTCTCCGTCTTCGCAAATAAAAGCCAAACGGTCTACATCAGGATCTACTACTATACCTAAATGAGCTTTTTCTTTTACTACCAATTCTGAAATATCAGTCAAGTGTTCTTTTAATGGTTCTGGGTTGTGAGGAAAATGTCCGTTTGGCTCACAGTATAGCTTCACCACTTCAACCCCCATTAATTCTAATAATTTAGGAATAATGATTCCTCCAGATGAGTTCACACCATCTACAACAACCTTAAACTGAGCCGCTTTTACAGCAGCTACATCTACAAGCGGCAAATTTAAAACTTCATCGATATGAATATCCATGTACGCATCATTCTCTGTGATTTGCCCTAAACTATCCACATCCGAAAAATCAAATGCTTCGGACTCTGCAATCGCTAGTATTTTTTCTCCCTCTAAACCGTTTAGAAATTCTCCTTTTTCATTCAATAATTTTAAAGCATTCCATTGTTTTGGATTGTGAGAAGCAGTCAATATAATTCCTCCATCTGCTTGTTCTAATGGCACAGCTACCTCTACAGTAGGAGTTGTTGATAAACCTAAATCAATAACATCGATTCCTAAACCAATCAAAGTATTTACAACTAGATTATGAATCATTGGACCAGAAATGCGGGCATCACGACCTACAACAACAGTAAGCCTAGTTTTTGAAGAATAGTTTTTTAACCAAGTCCCATAAGCCGAAGCAAATTTTACTGCGTCTACCGGAGTTAGGTTATCCCCTACTTTACCGCCAATGGTTCCACGAATTCCTGAAATTGATTTTATTAAAGTCATGAGCTATTTTTTATTTAAGTATTTTAGTTTTGCTACAAATATAAATTTCATTGGTTACAAAACCGAAACAAAGAAAGTTTTTTTATTCTATTCATTCCTGATGGTCTTCCTTTTTAAACTTTGTATATTTGATATTTTACAATTTATACCCTATGAACTTTTTAGCACATATTTATCTTTCTGGCGACAGCGACCTATTAAAAATTGGAAATTTTATGGCTGATGGTATACGAGGTAACCAATTTGATAGTTATCCTGATGAGGTTCAAAAAGGCATAATTTTACATCGTGCAATAGATACTTTTACTGATGCCCATCCTATTTTTAGGGAAAGTACTAAAAAATTACATTCTAGATACCACCATTATGCCGGCGTAATTATCGACGTTTTTTACGATCATTTTTTAGCCAAAAATTGGAGCTCTTATTCAAATGAGAATCTAGCAGAATTTATTGAGCGTTTTTATCAATCTTTAAGAGATAATACCACAATATTGAGTCCGAGAACAGCTGGTTTTATGGCAGTAATGTTCAGAGAAAATTGGTTGCTAAGCTACCAAACCGTTGAAGGTATTACTAGCATATTAACGCAAATGGATCGACGTACAAAAAACCAATCAAAAATGCGCTTTGCAACCGAAGAACTCAGCGCGTTTTACGATGAATTTGAAAAAGAATTCACTCTTTTTTTTGAGGACTTACGAACACACGTTATAGAAAAACAAAATGAATTTTAGTGGACCAAAATGAAAAATAACACCTAAAAACGCCTGTATAAATGAAAAATATAATTCTGTTTTTATTCATTACTAGTATCAGTTGTTCATCGCAAATCTACAGTCAAAAAACAACTGGTCTGCAATCTACCAAGGCTATGGTTGTTTCTGCACGTCAAGAAGCTTCGCAAATTGGGGTAGCAATAATGAAAAAAGGCGGAAACGCCTTTGATGCGATGATAGCAACAGAATTAGCTTTGGCGGTAGCCTACCCCTATGCAGGAAACATTGGTGGTGGTGGATTTATGGTATACCGAAAAGCAAACGGAGAAGTTGGTACGTTAGATTATCGAGAAAAAGCACCTTTGGCTGCTTCAAAAGATATGTTTTTAGATGAGCAAGGCAATGTTATTCCTGGTAAAAGCACGGAGACTGCTCAAGCTATTGGTGTGCCTGGAACCATCGCGGGTATTTTTGCCGTTCACGAAAAAATGGGCTCCTTACCTATTTCTGAAATTTTAAAACCAGTTATAGCGCTAGCCGAACGAGGCGTTATTGTTACTAAAAAACAAGAAGAACGATTGCATGATTACCATGATGTTTTGGTTCAATTCAATGGACCTAATTCTGTGCTTTCCACTGAATATAAAGAAAATGAATTTATAAAATACCCCGCATTAGCAGCAACATTAAAACGTATCGCCATCAATGGTAAAGAGGAGTTTTACAAAGGAGAGACTGCAAAAAAACTGGTAAACTATTTACAAAGTAAAGGAGGTATTATCACCATGCAAGACCTGGCGCAATATGAGGCTAAATGGAGAACTGCCTTAACATTTAAGTACAAAGATTTAAACGTCATTTCGATGCCTCCACCAAGTAGCGGCGGTATTACTTTGGCACAAATCCTAAAAATGATCGCCCCCTTCGATATTGAAAAAATGGGGCATAATTCGCCTGAAGCAATTCAGGTTATTGTTGAAGCAGAACGCAGAGCTTACGCAGATCGTAATTTTTTCCTTGGTGATCCTGATTTTGTAAAAATGCCTATTGTAGCACTCATGAACGATGCGTATTTACAAAACCGAATGGCAGATATCAATTTTGATAAAGCTACATTGTCCTCAGATATCAGAGAAGGAAACGTAAACCAAAACGAAAGTATGGAAACCACTCACTACTCTATTGTCGATCAGTTTGGTAATGCTGTATCAGCGACCACTACATTAAATGCGGGTTATGGTTCTAAATATTATTGTGACGAATTGGGATTTATGCTAAACAATGAGATGGATGATTTTAGTTCTAAGCCCGGAGTACCAAATATGTTTGGCCTTGTAGGTAATGAAGCAAATAGTATTGCTCCTGGCAAACGAATGCTAAGTTCTATGACGCCAACGATAGTAGAAAAAAACGGTAAATTGTTTATGGTAGTTGGATCTCCAGGTGGATCAACTATTATAACATCGGTTTTGCAAACTATTCTTAATGTGTATCACTACAAATTTTCTATGCAAGAAGCAGTCAACGCTCCTCGTTTTCATCACCAATGGTTGCCTGATTTAATTACCTTCGAACCTAATGCTTTTAGTGCATCAACATTGAACAAATTAAAGAATAAAGCCTACCTCATAAACGAAAAAAACACACCAGTAATAGGAAAAGTTGATGCCATACTAGTGCTTCCTAATAAGAAACTACAAGGTGGAGCCGATTTTAGAGGTGATGATACAGCTGTTGGATTCTAAACTATCGAGTTATAAGTATCATAAAACCATTATATTCTCGATCAATACAATATGTCGTTTGAGCCAGAACAAAAGAAAAGCCCAAAAAAAGAAGCAACTAAAAATTTTACTACCGCTAAAATTAATAGTAATTTAGCGTATTCAAATAAAAAAAATGTTCAAAAAATACCTTTCTAAACTAGAAGCGATCATTGCTTGGTCTCAGTCCATACTAACAGAAAAGCAATTTATATTCCTATCCAGTGTTTTAGTAGGTATTACTGCTGCATTTGCGGTTATCGTTTTAAAAACTTTTGCACACGGTGTTTATTCCTTTGCAACTTACATTAACGGTATCTTAAAGCTCAGTTTTATTAATAGTATCTTGCCAATCGCAGGATTATTACTCACCGTTTTTGTTGTTAAACGTGTGCTAGGAGGTTCTATTGAAAAAGGAACACCACAAATTTTATATGCAGTAGCAAAAAAAGCAAGCATTATCCCCAAAAAGCAAATGTACGCTCAAATATTTACTAGTTCCTTAACCGTTGGTCTAGGTGGATCAGCTGGTTTAGAGAGCCCAATTGTAGTAACAGGCGCCGCATTTGGTTCTAATTATGCTCAAAAATACAAACTTAGCTACAAAGACCGAACGCTATTAATAGGTTGCGGTGTGGCTGCAGGAATTGCTGCTGCCTTTAACGCTCCTATAGCAGGAGTTTTATTTGCTATTGAGTTTTTATTAGTAGATGTTAGTATTTCTGCTTTTACTCCAATTATGATCGCTGCGGCAACTGGTGCACTTGTATCTGTTATCGCATTAGACGAAACCGTCTTATTGAACTTCAAACAACAACAAGATTTTGATTTTCACAAAATACCATTTTATGTTTTGTTAGGCATACTTACAGGTTTTGTTTCTGTTTACTACACTCGAAATTTTAGAAGAACAGAGCACTTTTTTCAAAAACTAAAAATGAACGCTTACAAAAAAGCATTGTTGGGTGCTAGTATATTAGCTGTTTTAATTTTTATATTTCCTACTTTGTTTGGTGAAGGTTATGAGAGCATCAAAGTCTTAGCCGATAAAAATCCTGGAGAAATTCTAGAAAACACCTTATTCAGTAAATTCAAGGATAATACTTGGGTTCTCCTAGCTTTTGTTGGACTTACGATGATGCTTAAAGTTTTTGCAACCGCAATCACGCTTGGATCTGGAGGAAACGGAGGAAACTTTGCACCCTCTTTATTTCTCGGCTCTTATGTTGGATTTCTTTTCTCGAAAGCTATTAATTTTACGGGACTTACACAGTTGCCTGTTAGTAATTTCACAATGGTAGGAATGGCAGGCATATTAAGTGGCTTATTCCATGCACCACTTACCGCAATTTTCTTAATTGCAGAGATTACAGGTGGCTACAGTTTAATGTTACCTCTTATGATCGTGGCCTCGATTAGTTTTGCTATTTCAAAACGATTTGAAAAGCATTCTATGGATGTAAAAGATTTAGTGCAAAAAGGGCATGCTTTTACAAGTAACAAAGACACTAATGTACTCTCGACACTAGACACAACTTCGATCATTCAAACCGATTATTTAACCGTTTCTCCTGACGAAAATTTAGAAAAATTAGTAGACTTGATTTCGCACTCCAACCAAGTTATTTTTGCTGTTGTCGATAAAGAACAGCACCTACTTGGTATCGTGCACTTTAATAACATTCGAGAAATCATTTTTAATACCTACAGAGTCAAATATACTTTAGTAAAAGATATTATGGCAACGCCAGCTGAGGTCATTTATCCTTTTAATAGCATGGAAACAGTTATGAATAAGTTTGAACGCTCCAAAATGGCCTTTTTACCAGTTATTAAAGATGAGAAATACTTTGGATTCATCTCTAAATCTGTAGCTTTAGAGGCCTACCGATCAAAGCTGAAAGCAATGACTATTGAATAACTAATATCGGATAGGTGAAAATTAATAATTATCCGATAATAGTTGTATCTTTGTGGCTATGTGGAACATAGATTTAAAATACAGAGAAGAATTTCAATCAACCTTTGATCGATTGTACGAGAAAAAGCAATTACTGCACTCTAGTAGGCCATTGCCTGCTATTGCTCTAAATAAAATTAGAGAAAGTCTTTCTATTGAATGGACCTATAACTCTAATAGTATCGAAGGCAACACATTAAGTCTGCGTGAAACTCAAATGGTAATTCAAGAGGGTATCACAGTAAAAGGCAAATCCCTTAGAGAACATTTTGAAACACACAATCATTACAAAGCCATTGATTATTTATACAATATAGTTAGTGAAGATTATCACTTACGCAGCATCGATATCCTCTCGTTACACGGTTTAGTCTTGCGTTCTATCGAAGATGATTTTGCGGGTCGCATCCGTAATGGAGGTGTCCGCATTACAGGAGCTAATTTTACTCCTCCGAATGCTAACAAAGTGATTGCTTTCATTAATACGAATCCATTAGGGCTAAATGATATCGAGCTTGCAGCAGTTTTTCATCATAAATTAGTTTGGATTCACCCTTTTTTTGATGGTAATGGACGTACGGTGCGGCTTGCTATGAATTTAATTTTAATGCGATCTCGTTTTCCGCCGGCGATTATCTTAAAAAATGATTGTAAAAAATATTACGAAGCATTAAATCAAGCCAATGGAGGCAATTATCAAAAGTTAACATTATTGATGTGCCAGTCATTAGAGCGTACTTTAAATATTTATTTAAATGCGCTACCGGATAACGATAAGGATTATATTGAAATTTCAAATTTAGTTCAAGAACCCAATATGCCTTATGGTCAGGAATACATCAGCTTACTTGCAAGAACCGGCAAGATTGATGCCTACAAAGAAGGGCGCAATTGGCTTACAACTCGTGAGGCCATTGAGAATTATATGAACAATAGAAAACGAAAACGCTAGCTCAACTATTAGCGTTTTTTTATAGTATTGAAAAAATCTAGTTATAAAAATGATACGTGCATTATAGCCCCGATTGAAGTGGAAATCCTTGAAAGGCATTTTTTTTGCCGCACAAGATTGTAGCGGAAAGCGGGACGAATCGTTAATGATAAAATGAATTGTGCTGCTCCCATCATTTTATGCGCTTTTATGCGCTTTTTCGATTCCCATTTTAACACAAAGTTCTAATCTGTTCTACTGAAAGAATAAATCAAAAGAGTAACTTTGCTTTTTTGCAAAAATTATGTTAGATACAGACAATACTATAGAAGTTTTAGGTGCTAGAGTTCACAACCTCAAAAACATAGATGTTTCGATTCCTCGAGAGAAACTAGTGGTAATTACAGGACTTTCGGGCTCTGGAAAATCATCCTTGGCATTTGATACCATTTATGCCGAAGGGCAACGCCGTTATGTAGAAACCTTTTCTGCGTATGCAAGGCAGTTTTTGGGTGGTTTAGAACGTCCAGATGTGGATAAAATTGACGGACTCTCACCTGTTATTGCCATAGAACAAAAAACAACATCTAAGAGTCCGCGTTCTACTGTGGGCACAATTACGGAGATTTACGATTTCCTGCGTTTGCTTTATGCACGTGGTGCTGATGCGTACAGTTACAATACGGGCGAGAAAATGGTATCGTACTCTGACGAGCAAATAAAAGACTTAATTATACAAGATTTTAGCAATAAGCGCATAAATATCCTTGCTCCTGTTATAAGGGCTAGAAAAGGGCATTATGGAGAGTTATTCCAACAAATTGCGAAACAAGGGTTCTTAAAAGTAAGAGTAAATGGTCAGGTTGTAGACATCACC
This sequence comes from uncultured Flavobacterium sp., assembly GCA_963975235.1. Classification (GTDB taxonomy): domain Bacteria; phylum Bacteroidota; class Bacteroidia; order Flavobacteriales; family Flavobacteriaceae; genus Flavobacterium. The sequence continues at coordinate 7,643 of CAXBGV010000050.1, forward strand.
TCTGGCATGAAGTTGGACCGTTATAAAACACACGATATCGAGATTGTAGTTGATCGAATGGTTGTTGAAGCTACTGCAGATAATGAAAAAAGATTGAGTGAGAGCATTAATACTGCCATGCACCATGGTGAAAATGTATTGATGATCCTGGATCAAGATTCTAATGAAGTGCGTTACTTTAGCCGAAATTTAATGTGTCCTACTACTGGTATCTCGTATCAAAATCCAGAGCCTAACTTATTTTCTTTCAACTCCCCAAAAGGAGCTTGTTCACACTGCAATGGTCTGGGAACAGTAAACGAAATTAATGTAAAAAAGATAATCCCTAATCCTAAATTATCAATTAAAGCGGGCGGATTTGCACCCTTGGGTGAATACAAATCATCGTGGATATTCAAGCAATTAGAAATAATTGGTGAAAAATATGGCTTTAAAATTACTGATGCTATTGAAAAAATTCCAGCTGAGGCGATGGAAATGATTTTGAATGGTGGAAAAGAAAAATTTACAATTAACTCGAAAGATCTTGGCGTTGCTCGCGACTACAAAATCGATTTTGAAGGTATCTCGCATTTTATAAAAAACCAATATGATGAAAGTGGCTCCACTACAATTAAACGTTGGGCCAAGGAATTTATGGACGAGATAAAATGTCCTGAATGTGAAGGTTCACGATTAAAAAAGGAAGCTTTGTTTTTTAAAATAAATGAAAAAAATATTGCGGAATTATGTGATATGGATATTTCCGATGTTACACATTGGTTTGATACTTTAAACTCACAATTATCTGAAAAACAAAAACTAATAGCCTCTGAGGTAATCAAAGAGATTAAGGATAGATTGGCGTTTTTAATGAATGTAGGCTTAGATTATTTAGCCTTAAACCGAAGCTCAAAATCACTGTCTGGAGGTGAAGCACAGCGCATACGATTGGCGACTCAAATTGGCTCTCAGTTAGTTGGTGTTCTATATATTTTAGATGAACCAAGTATTGGTTTACACCAAAGAGACAATGAAAAACTAATTCATTCCTTAGAGCAATTGCGTGATATAGGAAACTCTGTTATTGTGGTAGAACACGATAAAGACATGATTGAGCGAGCTGATTATGTCATTGATATTGGCCCGAAAGCGGGAAAATATGGTGGAGAAATCATTAGTATTGGTACGCCTGCTGAGACTTTAGCTTCCGATACAATAACAGCACAGTACCTGAACGGAAAAATGAAGTTAGAGATTCCGGCAAAACGACGCGAAGGAAACGGAAAATTCATGAAGTTGACTGGAGCAACAGGAAACAATCTTAAAAATGTTTCGATCGACTTGCCACTTGGGCAATTGATTTGCGTGACTGGCGTATCTGGAAGTGGTAAGTCTACTTTAATAAACGAGACCCTCTACCCTATTTTGAATGCCTTTTATTTTAATGGAGTTAAAAAACCACAACCGTATAAAAAAATTGAAGGACTGGAACATATCGATAAAGTAATTGATATTGACCAAAGTCCGATAGGTAGAACACCACGATCAAACCCAGCAACTTATACAGAGGTTTTTACAGAGATTCGAAAATTATTTACCATGACATCCGAAAGTATGATTCGGGGTTACAAAGCAGGTCGTTTTAGTTTTAACGTAAAAGGAGGTCGTTGCGAAACCTGCGAAGGATCTGGTGTACGTACCATCGAGATGAACTTTTTACCTGATGTTTATGTAGAATGCGAAACTTGTCAAGGCAAGCGATTTAACAGAGAAACATTAGAAATACGATTTAAAGGAAAATCCATATCAGATGTTTTGAACATGACCGTAGACGAGGCTGTCCCGTTTTTTGAAATGATTCCGAAAATACACCGAAAAGTAAAAACAATTCAAGATGTAGGTTTAGGCTATATTACCTTGGGACAGCAAAGCACAACACTATCTGGTGGTGAAGCACAGCGCATCAAACTGGCAGGAGAATTATCAAAAAAAGATACTGGAAATACGTTCTATATTTTAGACGAACCTACAACTGGTTTGCATTTTGAAGATATTAGAGTGCTAATGAATGTTATTAACAAACTTGTTGATAAAGGAAATACAATACTAGTTATCGAACACAATATGGATGTAATTAAACTTGCCGATTACATTATTGACATTGGTCCTGAAGGAGGAAAAGGCGGTGGACAAGTTGTTGCGAAAGGAACTCCCGAAGAAGTAGCAAAAAACAAAAAAAGCTATACAGCAAAGTTCTTGAAGAAAGAATTAGCGTAAAAAAAACCGATCAGCAGTCATACAGTTTATGACTGCTGATCTACATTATATAAAACATTATTAGTCTAATTATTTATTAGCTTTTTATTTACCGACTGATTTCGTTACCAAGTTCATGAACTCTCCCATTTTGCTATCTTCCATCCATCGCGTTACAACAACTAAGTCATTCGCTTGGTCTACAACAATATAATTCCCACCATAACCAGCAGCATAGTAAATTTCAGCTGAAACACCTTTCCATTTTTCAGTAGTATTCATCCACCACATATAACCGTACTCTGGATTGGATGTCGAAGGTTTGTGCGCTAAATTAACCCATTTTTCAGATAGTAATTGTTGATTTTTCCACTTTCCTTTTCTTAAAAAAAGCAATCCAAAACGAGCTTGATCGATAGCACTTATAAAAATTCCGCCACCCGAGTGGCCTCCACCGCTTACTGACTGTGTCATTACTCCATCAATATTCACAAAAGAGTTTTCGTATCCGTACCACCTCCAAGTGGTAGTAGCACCGATGGGATCCATGATTTTTTCTTTAAGCACGACCGGTAATGGCTTTCTCCATACTTGTAGCAAGGAATAAGCAAGTACATTCACACGAACATCGTTGTACTTAAATACGGTTCCAGGTTGATTTAATTTTCTGTTTTTCCAGTCGTCTATACCTCCTTCTTTTGGTGGTCTGTCTGCCCAATCATGAAGTCCAAATAAAGTTCCACTCCAATCAGAAGATTGATCTAGTAAATTATCCCAAGTAATTTTTGAGTTGTGAATTCCATCAAATGTGCCATCCCATACATACGCTGTCACAGGATCACTAACATACTTTATCAGTCCATTATCTATAGCTAAGCCAGCAGTGGTAGAAAGGAAACTCTTAGTTACACTAAAAGTCATGTCCACTCGATTGATATCTCCCCATTGCGCAACGATAAAGCCATTCTTTATTATTAAACCTGCAGGTGCGCCCCGTTCTTTCATCGGGCCTAGAATTTTATAATCTGGTTCACGTACATACGATTTCAGTACAGCAATTCGCAAATCACGCTCTACTTTATTTTCATTTGCCAAAGCAAATTTTACTGCCTCATCTAAAAAAGAAGCATTCATTTTTAGGTCAGCAGCTGCTTTTACCAGCCAGGTTTTATCGGGATAATAAGTCGTTTGTGCGTTTGCAAATGTAAAGCAAAGACTAAGGACACAAATAAAAATTGTTTTTTTCATAAAGAGCGGTCTATTATCAAAACTTAATAATTTAAAAATTTCTCATACCTTCAAATTGCCTATTCTAAAATAGTGTAGTTGAAATAATGGTCTTTCTATTGCTCGAAAATACAAATTTAGAAGGTGACTCCAAGGGTCATATTAATTTTAATAATTAAAAAACAACAAGTTAATATATCTTTTTCAAAATAAATGATTAAGGTGTTTCAGGGGAAATGAGATGGAACCTTGTTTTAATGCACTTGGATTTTAGGTATATAGATATCGAATTGAGCACCTTTATTAACTTCACTATTTGCGATAATTATGCCGTTGTGATTTTCAACTATTTTTCGCGCAATTGTGAGTCCGATGCCAGTTCCTTTATAAACGTTTTTATGATGTAAGCGTTGAAAGATTTCGAAGATCTTTTCTTTGTATTTCGAATCAAATCCAATTCCATTATCGCTAACGCTTATGTGATAGTGATCGCATTTTAATACCAAATCACTACTTTTTAATTTATTGAACTTTACAAACTCACTTTTGATTACGATGTGCGGATGTACCTCTGGTACAGAATACTTAAGTGAATTACTGATAAGGTTTTGTAGCAATTGTCGAAATTGAAACGGAATAACATTTACTTTACCTAGTTCATGTACTTCGATAATGGCTTGCTTTTCGAGTATTTCTTCTTTGAGCATCTTAGATGCTTCTTTTATAATCTTGTTAAGATCACTACTTACAAATTTCCTTTGAATCGTTTTGGT
>CAXBGV010000051.1:0-11823 GCA_963975235.1 uncultured Flavobacterium sp.
AAACTTATCTAATAATAAAGGTACAAATGTCCCTATTAGAGACGCAATTATAATCACTGAAACAAGAGCAGAACAAATCACCATACCAATAATAGGTGGTTCATCTAATAAAAAATAACTACCCATAAATAAGATGGCAGACAATATAGCGCCATTAAGTAAGCTCAAAGATATTTCCTTTATTAAACGGTTAAACAACGAACCACTTAAGGTATTATTTGCTAAACCCTGCACAATAATTGCCGACGATTGTACACCAACATTCCCTGCCATTGCGGCAATTAGCGGTGTAAAAAAGAACAAATTACCGTGTTCAAGCATTGCTCCCTCAAATAGCCCTAAAACGCGTACCGTGATAAAACCTCCTAAAAGTGCTAACACCAACCATGGCAAACGTGCTTTTGTTAATTCTAGAATACTATCATCTGCTTCTACATCTTGCGAGATACCGGCAGCTAACTGGTAATCTTTATCGGCTTCATCTCTAATTACATCAATAATATCATCAATCGTAATACGCCCAACTAACCTACCCATGGCATCTACTACTGGAATGGCTTCAAGATCGTATTTTTGCATGATACGAGCAACCTCAACATCCTCGGCATCGACATTTACAAACGTTACCTTTTTGATATAAATATCGGCTATCTGCGTTTTGGTAGATGTAGTAAGCAAATCTTTTAAAGACAAACGCCCTTTTAGCCTGTTCTCGTCATCGACTACATAAATAGAATGCACTCGAGAAACGTTCTCGGCTTGGGCTCTCATTTCTTTCACGCAAGTAAGAACGCTCCAATTTTCATTTACCTTTACTAATTCTTTCCCCATTAATCCACCAGCAGAATCCTCATCATAACGCAATAAGTCAATAATGTCTTTTGCGTGCTCTAAGTCGTCCAACTCGGAGATTACCTCTTCCTTTTTGGACTGCGAAAGTTCTGCGATAATATCAGCAGCATCATCGGTATTCAACTCATCTAGCTCCTCTGCAATCTCTTTTGCAGATAATCTTTTTAGGATGTTCTCTCTTAAATCATCTTCTAATTCTAGAAGTATTTCAGAAGTTTTCTCAGAATCAAGGACCTTAAAAATATAAGTTGCTTCATCAAAATCAAGTTCGTCCAGAATCTCTGCTATATCAGCGTGGTGCATGTCATGAAGCAGGCGTTCTAACTCCCTATCATTTTTATTAACAATGTGTTGCTCTACTGATTTTAAATTCCATCGGCTTCTATTTTTTGGGTCAGTGCAATAAATTCGGCTACATCTAGCTGTTCCGGTCGTAAGTTAAACACAGGATCTTCGCGCAAAGCATCCGAAAGATTTAATGTTTTTAGACTATTCCTCAAGGTTTTTCTACGTTGTTGGAAAGCGGTTTTTACGACAGTATAAAACAACTTTTCGCCGCATGGCAAACTAAAATCTGCCTTTCTACGCATGCGCATTACTCCTGACTTTACTTTTGGAGGTGGAATAAATACATTTTCGTCTACCGTAAATAAGTATTCGACATCGTAAAAGGCTTGTGCCAAAACAGATAGAATGCCGTAGGCCTTACTTCCTTTTTTTTCACAAATACGCTCCGCCACTTCTTTTTGAAACATTCCTGCAAATTCAGGTATTTGATGTTTTAATTCTAAGGTTTTAAAAACGATCTGAGTTGATATGTTGTATGGGAAATTACCAATGATAGCAAACTGTTTTCCTTGAAAAACTTCATTGATATCATACCGCAAAAAATCTTTAGAGATAATTTTGTCTTTTAACTTAGGATAATTAGCATCGAGGTAATCTACTGATTCTGTATCTATTTCTATGACATAAGTGGTAATGGGTTTTTCCAACAAATACTTCGTTAGCACTCCCATACCCGGACCTATCTCTAAAACGTCCTCATACCCTTCTAAATTGATAGTATCGGCAATTGCTTTTGCAATGCTTTCATCTTTCAAAAAATGTTGACCGAGGTGTTTTTTAGCTTTTACTTTTTCCATGATTTTTGTTTAAAAGTTGTTAGTCATCAGACTAAACCAATGTTCTTACAACTATTTTATTTTATTAGAGAAGCGCACTGCTTCTTGCAACTGGCATTAGGTTCCTATTATATGTAGGGATTATACAACCCAATACAGCACGGACTTACAAAAACTAGTGCTCAGATATTACCTGCAACTCGGTTCTAAAAGCCAAAACTTTGTCTCCAAAAAGTTTTTCAATCTCCGTACGAAAACGCGGTGCATCTTCCTGATAATATCTATCTAATGTTTCTTTACTATCTGTACTATACTGCACAGAGTAGGTAACGCCGCCCATTTCTTCTTCGATTAAAACACGAACTAATCTAGCTGAAACAAATTTTCCAGTAGCTAAAATTTCAGGAATATGTTTATGCTGCATCCAAATCATCCATTGATCATGAATACTCTCTTGTACATTACTGGTAACGTTATATATTATCATTGTGATTGTGTTTATATGTGTATTTATGTTTGCAAAAAATCAAACGTTTATTCTTGTGGTGTTAGTACGGTAATCACTCTTAAAGATTACTATCTCCTCTAGCCTGCCTGTACTTTTTCCTGGCATCGATAAAGTAAATACTATCTTCATGATTAAAAATAATTTTCTCGTATAGCGGTTTCGCTTTTTCTGGTTCTAGTAACTTATTATTGTAGATTTCTGCAGAGAAAAACAAGGCTTCGTCACTATAAATACCATCGTTGTGATTGTCTATAATATTTTGATATTGGCTTAAAGCCAATTGGTATTCGCCCAATTTCTCATAAATCATTCCTAATCGAAGCAACGTAACACTTTCTATTTCTTGCCCTTTAAATTTTTGTAAAATGGACTGGAAAAGTGCAACAGCTTCCGTATTTCTATTTTGATACAATAGGTAATCTCCTTTGGCAAAAACTGCTAAAGCCGTTTGTGTAGAATCAGCTACTGTATTATCATTGATGAGCAAAAAATACTCTAAAGCATCATTTGCTATTAACTGGGTATTTGCCGATTTCAACTCTTTGAATTGTTTCAAAGCCCAATCAAAATCCGCTTTAAAATAACTTGTTTTTGCTGCTTTTAAAGTTGCTTCATGAGCAACAGCATCATTTTTTAAGTCCATTTCAATTTGAGAATAATAGATCAAAGCTTGATTGAATTTTTCTTCAAAAAGTAACACATCAGCTAATTCCATTTTTACTTGTGCCTGTTCATAATTTGTTAAATTAAGAGCTAATGCTTTTTTTAAAATTGTCTTTGCTTGCTCTGGTTTGTTCAAATTAAAAGCGGCGAAATGAGCCTGAATAAGCTGCAAAGATAAGGTAAAAGGGGTTACTTCATATTCTTTCAATAAAGCATCAAGAGCTAAAGTTACTGCCGGATACTCCTTTTGAGAAGCTTTTTCTATTTGAATCTTTATCAAATAGGAATGTGCTTGAACTAACAATTGTAAATCTTTACTGTTTTCTAAAACAAAACCTAAAACTGCTACTGCGGTTTCTTGATCGCCTTCCTGAATTGATAATTGAGCTAAATTTATAATATTAGATAATGACTCAGGTACTCGCTTATAAATTGCTTTTTCTTGAATAAATGCCTTTCCAAACTCCTTTTCCTGAACGTAAAACCAACTTAAATAATGATTCCAGAATAGATCTTGTGATTTTTGCACCCTAACAATAAGTGCTTTACGCAAGGTATCCCCAAAAGTGGTATCACTGCTATCAGCCATGAACCTCATGAACTGATTTTGAATTAAAACAGAGTTTTCTGGATGCGCTTCTGCCTCAGTGAGAAAGGCTTCAATCATTAAATCTGTTTTACCTAACTGACCGTACAGCAATCCTTTTTGATAATTAAAACTGTAATCAGGTAATTTATTAGAGGCCAAATCATAGCTTTTTAAAGCGTAATCTAACAAAACTTTTTTCTCAAAAGCATTAGAAATAGCGAAAACTTCGTTGGGTGTTTTTGCTATTTTACCAAGAGCCTGATCGTAATATTCTTTAGCCTTAGCATCATTTTTTTGCAATTGATAGTTGTAACCCAGCTCGACAATAATATTGCCTTGGTGGTATTTATCAATTCTAGTTTGCAATGCTTTTTCGGCTAGATCATACTGTTGCAATTGTTGATAGCAATCGATAACCCTTAAAAAATATTGAGTGTTTTGAGGCACATTTGTAAGTAGCTCTTCGTAACTTAATTTTGCTTTTTCAAAATCTCCTTTTTCATAAAAATATTGCGCCAATTGTTCGTTTTGTGCAAACGAACACAACGAAAATAATAACGTAAGAGAAAGAAAGAGCTTTTTCATAACCACATATGGGTTTAGAATTAATTTTGAAAAATTTCCTTGTTTTTAGGATCTACTAAAAGTTAAGAAACGATATTGAAACCGTTTCTTAATCTCTTAATAGCTGCATCAGTGATCAATTATAGACTAATTGATAATATCAAATCCGCAATACGGACGCAGCACTTCAGGAATTACTATTCCTTCGGGCGTTTGGTAATTTTCTAGAATCCCTGCCAACACTCTAGGCAAAGCTAGTGAGCTACCGTTAAGTGTATGTGCAAGTTGATTTTTGCCGTCTTTGTCTTTAAAACGGAGCTTTAAACGATTAGCCTGAAAGGTTTCGAAATTTGATACCGAAGAAATCTCTAGCCATCTGTCCTGCGCCGTTGAGAAAACCTCAAAATCATAAGTTAATGCCGAAGCAAAACCCATATCTCCGCCACAAAGACGCAAAATTCGATACGGAAGTTTCAATTCGTCTAAGATATGCTTTACATGCTCTACCATCCCGTCCAGCGCTTCATATGACTTCTCTGGGTGCTCTACACGAACGATTTCGACTTTATCAAATTGGTGCAAACGATTTAAACCGCGCACATGTGCACCGTATGATCCTGCCTCACGGCGAAAGCACGGCGTGTATGCGGTTGTTAAAATTGGTAATTCACTTTCGTTTAAAATTACGTCTCTAAACATATTAGTAACAGGCACCTCTGCAGTAGGAATCAAATATAAATCATCAGTTGCGTCATGGTACATTTGCCCTTCCTTGTCTGGTAATTGTCCCGTTCCGTAAGCTGATGCTTCATTAACCAAGTGCGGCACTTGTACTTCATTATAACCAGCATCAGTATTTTTATCTAAAAAATAATTGATTAGAGCACGTTGCAATCGCGCGCCCTTACCTTTGTACACAGGAAAACCAGCACCGGTAATTTTATTTCCTAATTCAAAATCGATAATATCGTATTTTTTTACCAACTCCCAATGTGGTTGTGCTCCTTCATGCAATACCGGAACTTCACCTGCTTCAAAAATATTTAAGTTTTCTTCTGGAGTTTTCCCCACGGGAACTATAGCTGCAGGAAGGTTAGGTAATGTATAAAGTTTTTCAGTAAGTTCAGCCACAAACGCATCTGCTTGTTCAGCTAACTTTTTACTTTTTTCCTTATTAAGTACTGTTTTTTCTTTTAAAATAGCTGCTTTCGATTTCTCTCCCGCTTTCATTAATTCACCAATGTCTTTGGATAATTTATTAGATTCGGCTAGAATATTGTCTAATTCAACTTGGGTAGCACGACGTTTTTCGTCTAATTCAACTACCTCTTCTACCACAGTTTTAGCATCCATATTCTTTTTTGCCAAAGCTTGGATTACTTTCTCCTGATTCTCTCTAATAAATGCAATTTGTAACATAGCGTAATTTTTATAACTATTATATATCTTGTAATGGAAGCAAATTTAAGTAAATGTTTGCTACTAATAAGACAAAGTACATACGAAAAGTTAGATAACAACTTTCCTTAAAACAAAAAGCTAACTTACCATTGCGTTTTGTGTCCCTTACTAGCAATTAGTGGCAACTGCAATGATTGTGGCAAATCTCCTCTTCAAGAATTCTAAAAACATAAAATCCTACTTTGTATCCGTAATTGTATTTTTGATCATTAACAAAATTCTAAAATAAATCAAACATGAAAAAGCCTAAAAACAAATAACGAATTTGTTCTAAGTAACGCTGGTTAAGAGCTGAAGTAAAAACGTTCTTTGATTACCCCAATTTTTTACTAATACTACTTTTAAATCACTATTTTTTTCCTCATTTGTTTTTAATACACTTGTTTAATTAAATTATATACATATATTTGGAAAACCAAATTGGTGAACCAGTTGTGTTAAGAAATTACGAGTACTATCAAAATTGAAATCTTTATTGCAAATTACAAAGCTGCTATTGCAAAGTGAAATAAGTGATTTCACGCCTGTTTTATCTGTCAGAAGAGATGAAGACTCAAAATTGATTGTTCCTCATTAACATGATAATTGAGTGAATGAACCTGAAATAATCAATCATCTATTCATAGTTTTTAGATAATCAAATATAGCCTTTTGCACGATACAAAAGGATTTAAAAAAAACACAAAAGCTTTGGAGAAAAGCCTAATAATTGACAACAACAATTAAACTTAAATTTAAATAATTCAGTAATGAAAAGAATTGTAACAATAATGAGTTTACTCATTATACTAATTTCATGTAATCAACTAGCAACGGCTAGTAGCAGTACGCCGCCAACAAGCACGAAGGTTACTACTATGCAAGAACTTAAAAATGCTATAAAAAATAGCGTTGCAGGGAATCACATTATACTTGCTAACGGTATCTGGAAAAATGCAGAAATACATTTTTATGGAAAAGGCACTAAAGAAAAACCAATTGTTTTGAGAGCCGAGACTGCCGGAAAAGTATTCATTGAAGGTGTGTCAAACCTAAAATTAGCCGGAAGCTACCTTGAAGTAAGGGACTTATATTTTAAAAATGGGTACACTCCATCAAATAGCTTAATTCAGTTTAAAATAAGTAACGACTCAATCGCAAATAACTGCAAAGTAACACAATGCGTAATCGAAGAATTTACTCAACCTGACCGCGATGTAAGTGACCACTGGATCGAATTTTGGGGTAGAAATAATGAATTGAGTAATTGCTACATTACTGGTAAATCAAATTTTGGACCTACTGTGAGAGTGTTCCTTGATGGTAATCAACACATAAACAATTACCATCAAATTGTAAACAATCATTTTGGACCAAGACCAAGAAAAGGTGGGCCTCACGGAGAAACAATTCAAATAGGCGATAGCGAAACCTCAATGACACCATCCTACACTAATGTATACAATAACTTATTTGACCGTTGTAATGGTGAAGTAGAAATCATTTCAAGCAAGTCAAACTTTAACCAATTTAAAAATAATGTCTTCTTTGAAAGTGAAGGTTCGTTGGTTTTACGCCATGGGAACTACGCCATGATTGACAGTAATATTTTCATAGGAAACGATAGTTCTAACCAAATTGGAGGGATTAGAGTCATTAATACTGGGCACTGGATTACCAACAATTACTTTTATAAAATTAAAGGAGAAGCTTTTAGAAGCGCAATAGCCATCATGAATGGAATACCAAAATCATCGTTGAATAGATACAACCAAGTAACTGACGTGGTTGTAGCCTACAACTCATTTATCAATTGTTTATCTCCATGGCAATTTAGTGTAGGATCTAATGTGAGTCAAAAAGCAGTTTTACCAGCATCAGAAATACGATCAGCAAGACCCGAAAGAGTTGAAATTGCTAATAACCTTATCTATAACGAAATTACAGACACGAACCCAATCGTTAATTTTGACAAAGTAGATGGTGTCAATTTTAACAACAACATCACCAACAACGAAAACAAGAGCGAGATTAAGCCTAAAGGACTAATCACAGCCACGTTTGATACAAACAAAATAGGAGATAATTTATTTACTACCAAAGAAAACAGCACTAATTTATATGCTGGTTTCGATTTTGAAACCATTACAAATGATCTATTTGGGTCTAATAGAACAGCTAGCAACAATAATGTGGGAGCAATAGTAAACCCTATCAACGCAAATTCATTGTTGGTTGACAAAACTAAATTCGGAACCAACTGGTTCAATCCTGACCAAAATAAAATAGTGGGAACAACTGTAACAGTATCGTCTGTGAAAGAGTTACAAAAACAATTAGCAAAAGTAAATTCTGGATCTACCATTTTACTAAAAAAAGGAACCTACAAATTAAACACAACTCTTGTGATAAATAAAGAAATAACCATCGCATCAAGTGATAAAAACAACAAAGCAACACTAATTTTCACTGCTTCAAAAACCGCATTTGAGTTACAGCCAAAAGCAAACTTAACAGTAAAAAATCTAATCATCACAGGTAATAAATCACAAAACGCTTTTACAACATTAGACAAATTAATGAGTAAGGCGTATGATTTAACAATAGAGAATTCAGAAATATCTAAAGGATCTTTTGCAGACACTATTTCGGTTATCAATTCTAACATTAGCAACTGTGCTAACGGGTTTTTGTTAAACAAGGAGACGAATGATGGAGGAGATTACAATGCAGAGTTTGTCACTTTTATTAACTCTAAATTTACTGCCATTCAAGGAAGCGTTTTGGATTATTATCGCGGTGGATACGACGAGTCTACCATTGGTGGAAACCTAAAAATAGAAGGAAACACATTTAAGGACTGTGGAAAGATGCAACCTGAAAACATACTAATCAAAAACAAAGGAATTGTTTATGTTACTATTGCAAACAATACATTTGAAAACAACCCTGTAAAAATCATTGCTGTGTTATGGGGAGCAAAAGGTCAAGCACCGGGAAACAATACGATAGTAAATTCGGGTAAATTCGAAGTGGTTCAAAACTTAGAACTAAAATTAATGTACTAATAAGAAGCTACGATGAAGTATTCACAACTAATTTTGATAGCGTTTTATTGTCTCTTTTCGGTTTCGATTAGTTCGCAAAATATTCCCACTGATAAAATTATTGCCAGTAATGAGTTCGTAAACTTCCTAAAACCGGAAGCGATCAAGGAATTAGAAGGAGGTAAGACGATTTCAACTTCTCAACTCGCACATTATTTTCGAGAAAAATTCTCTAAAAGGTATTTTTTCGATTACAAAACTTCAGATGCTCGTTTTAAGACCTACGGACAGCTTTACCCAGATGTAAAAAGCGGACATATAGAGCGTGCGTTAGACCATATGTCAAAATTTGCGGCGACAGCACCTTGGAAACTTCCGTTCAATTACTTGAATGGAGAACCAGTAAATGCTTATGCAATGAGGCACCTTGCGAGACAGCATAAAATGGTGGATATTGCATTTTACTATCGCTATGAAGGCAAGAAAGTGGAGTATCTAAGCTATTTTAAAAATCAAGTACGCTCCTTGAATACTGCATTAGCAGCAAAAAAATATGAAACCATCGAAGACGGCAACGGAGTTTATGAAGCTTTTCGATCCGGTTACCGCGTATTAAACTGGTTGCATATTCATAACCAATTTCTGGGCGAATCAGCTTACACTGATGAGGACCAGCTATTAACGATTGCGACATTACTGCAACACGCTTCAAGTTTATATGAAACTAATCCAGAATTCGTTGCTGGCAACCATCAAACAAGGGGAATGTCAGCATTGGCAATGCTTTCTATTTTATTTCGAGACTTTAAAGATGCTGATAAATGGAACGCTCGTGCTATGGGCTTGTTAGAACAACATTTATCGAAAGAGATAAACAAGGATGGCTTTCAGTTTGAGCGCTCTGTACATTATCATATTAGTGATATTGACAATTATTATTATGTTTACCAACTTGCTAAGAATAGCAAAATAGCTGTTCCCCCATTTTGGGAAAACAAATTAAAATCGCTTTTTGAGACGTTAACAAAAATTGCATACCCAGATAAGTCAGCACCCGTATTCTCTGATGATACCAATGATGTTTGGGCTGAGAGAAATGATATTTCGGGAGCACTAACATTAGGTTACTTACTATTTGATGACCCACAGATGGGGTACTTTGCTAACAATACGGTGGCATCAGATATGTTCTGGTATCTAAACGATTCTCAATTAAAGATGCTTGATCAAATTAAAGCGAAAAAACCAGAATTTAAGTCGGTTGCGTTCCCAGAAACAGGTTATTATATTATGCGTGAAGGATGGGATAAGGATGATGCAGTTATGGCTATTTCCAACGGATTAGATCCAGAAAAACCAGACCATCAGCATGGAGACATGCTGGGAATTCAAGCTATGGTTAATGGCCAAATTGTACTTCCCAATTATCAGGTTCGTTATTCTCTTAAGGACTATGAACTATTTAAAAACTCCATGGTCAAAAACGTAGCTCTAGTTGATGATCAGTTGCAAGGACAAGGATATGAGGGTAACCAAGGCGGTAGTGGTTTTGGGAAATTCAAAGTATTACCGCAACCTAAAACTATTACTTGGAAAACTAGTGATCAGCTCGACTTATATGTTGGATCTCATAACGGATTCGAAAATAAAGGTGTTGCCTACTCTAGACAAATTATCTACTTGAATCACGATTTTTGGATCGTTAAGGATAATTTTAAATCAAATAATTCTCATACATACAAGCAGTTGTGGCAAGGGCATTATAGTTACGAAAAAGCGCCCAACTTACTGCGATCTAGCTTTAATGATGGTTCTGGATTAGACATTTTTCAACTTGTTGCAACAGAGTCTGTCTCTAAATCAGGTAAAAATGGTAAAGAGTGGTCCGTGGTAACTAAAAAAGCAGACAACAATTTCAGTTTCATAACCGCATTGATTCCTTTCAAAAAGTTTGATGATCGCATCAATGACGAAAATGAAATACCTGCTTTAAAAGGATGGGAACAAAATCAATCGAAGTGGACCTCTGACGGATCGCAAACCACAACTCTAAGTAAAGGAAATGCTACTTTGTTTTTCTCAGCAAGAACATTAAAATACAATACCGTTGCGATTTTTTTGGAGTCAGAAGGAGATCTATACATTTCTGAAAACGAAAGTACATTTACGATTCAATCACTGAGCGATTCAGCTTTACAAATGACCGTTACTGCCAAGAAATCTAAAAACAAAGTTGTACTTGAGCCCGGCGCAACTTATCAGTTTAAAATATAATAGTCCTATTACACAAACAACATCATGCGTAAATAAGGCGACACATTTTATTTATTGTAAATCCCATAACAAGCGTAGCAAGTTATGGGATTTTTTAATGGTACAGGAATACACGTTTAGCCTATTTTATTAAATTCCTTCACAATAGCTTTTGCAGGAGCCAAATTATGGAAATAGTACAAACAGATCAACATTTTGAAACTCCGGACGAACCGCATTATCACGTGATGCAATGAGCTTCACTAAATACAATTTTACTTAGTAGTTGTTTTGCGGTCTGGCTTTCATTTTGCGGCATAGCAAACCAAAAGAAATCAAAGTGATCATCCAATTGCAAATTAGCTGTATTTTTTATTTTTTGAATTCTTTGTAGTACAAAATTGACGTACAACTTTTACCTAAATTGGTTAACCAGATGACGATTTTTAACTTTATTTTCAGAAAAAAATCTGTAATCATGTAATTATTAACACAAAAATGGGACGATAAACGTCAAAATGTTAAAGAAAAATTTAAAAAGTGATGAAAATAAATGACCTAAGCATTTATTTTAATATAAATAATTTAATAAAACACCTAAAAAATAACATAATGTGTTTTTTATTGCCATTGAATTAATTTTTACATTATTTACTGTTTTTAATTCATGAAAAAAAATTATGTTTGTTAAGTTGATTGGTTAACCAATTTGGTTATTTAGTTCATGAATCTAAATCTCCAAATTTTTTTATCATAAAACTCAAACGATGTAGTGATACACTT
>CAXBGV010000052.1:0-11822 GCA_963975235.1 uncultured Flavobacterium sp.
AAACACAAGAGTTTGTCGTACCTAAATCAATTCCGATTATTTTACCCATTTTTAATATATTTAATTTATTGTATATTCGTTTTTACTACTTGCTGACTCTAGAGCAATCTCTGTGCCAAGGCAAAACCCCTCTATTAATTGTCAGTTTTTGTTAAAATGGCGTAAAATAATCTGACATCATGACACGCTCACCCTACTGCCATTGGTAAATGCCTAAAACCAAACTGACAGTTTCCTACTAATAAGGAGCTCATTCCCGCTCCCGAGAGCTTTCGGGACGCTATATCTTTATGTCCGCCGCAGCGCACACAAAGGATGCCGCTACTATCCGGGCTATGGTATTTGATTTAAAATCAAAAGAAGTATGAATATCAAATAATAAAAAAGTTGACTACTTTAAAAAAAATCATAAATCACATCTAAATTAATTATGAAATACAAAAAACTTCTACCAATTAGTTGTGCTATAGTCCTTTTATTACTCGCCCCGCTACTGGCGATGCAATTTACAAACGAAGTAAATTGGACACCATTCGATTTCATAATAGCCGCAGTTTTACTTATAGCTACAAGTGTACTATCTCAGCTCATCTTGCGAAAAACCACAATAATACAATATCGAATATGTATTTTCGCCATTATTTGTATCTTGCTAGTATTCGTTTGGGCAGCGCTAACAGTCGGATTTTTTGATACTGCATTTGGAGGCAGTTAAAAAATAGTAGCGAGTATCGACAAACAAAAACACAAAGCTGCTTTAAAATTATTTAACAAAATGAACAATCCTACAATAGTACCTAGTACCATTACTTTTTTAAAAAATCTCGAGCGAAACAATAATCGAGATTGGTTTACCGAAAACAAAACAGAGTACCTCGCGGCGCATCATAATATGTGTGACTTTGCTGATCATCTCCTACTACTAATGAATGAGCATGACGCTATCGAACAAGTTTCTGGCAAAAAAAGTTTGTATAGGATCTATAACGACATCCGGTTCAGTAAAGACAAATCTCCCTACAAGCTGCGATTCGCTCTTGGCTTGCAGCGTGCAACTACACAGCGACGAGGTGGTTACTACCTACACATTCAACCCGGAAACAACTTCTTGGCCTGCGGTTTTTTTAATCCTAATTCAGCAGACCTAAAAAGAATCCGTAAAGACATAGAAAAAAATCCTCAAATTTGGCGTAAACTGCTGGATACAAAAAAAATAAAACAAGGTTTCGGTAGCTTGTCCGGCAACCAAGTCCCTACTTTTCCGAAGGGTTTTCCAAAAGATCACGAAGCGATAGACTTAATTAGGTTTAAACAATTTATTCTCAAGCATTCTTTTACTGATCAAGAAGTGTTACAGGCTAACTTTGCGCAAACCGTCGCTTTGTTATTTAAAGATGTACGTCCGTTTTTTGATTATTTAAGTATCGTTTTAACAACCGATGAAAATGGTGCAAGCTTAATAGAATAATTTTGGTCTGAAAATGAGAAGCACTGAGCGCAATAAAAATACTATGTTAGCTTTCAAAATAAAGACTCATTAACCTAGAATTACATTCAAATTTATATTCACTAGCAACTATTAGATCGCAATTGAAAAGTTTTTTTGTTATTAACTTTGTTTTAACTTTTTAATAAAGTAACAATAAAATACTAATAAACAACTAATTAAGTATTACAATTATTTACTTACAGCGCTATCGATAGTAGGTACAGCTTCTATTTATTTGCAGTGGCACAGTTGTTGGATTTACCGTAATCGTATATACAATGACAGTACAATTTTTAATAAAAACACTTTAAATAAAAACATTATGAAAACTCTAAAACTTATAGCCGCTGGGATAATTTTACTTGGAACAACTGTATCAAATGCACAATTATCTATCAATGTTAATGTGGGAACTCCCGTGCAACGTATTGCACCAGTAGTAGTAACTGATTACTATTACTTACCAGATATTCAAACCTATTATGATGTTCGCAACAACCAATACATTTACCAAGAGCGTGGAAACTGGAGACGTACCGCCTATTTACCTACACAATACCGCAGCTACAACATTCGTACAGGATACAGAGTAGCGATAAATGATTACCATGGAAACCAACCTTATCGTAATTTCAACAAGGATAGAGCCAACTATTATGTGGGCTATAAAGGGCAGCCAAAAAAAATAATCGTTCAACAACCCACTCGAGTGGTTTACAAAAAGGTAACGTATAAAAAGCATAATGACAAAAAGTATGCATCAAATGATAGATACCATAATGACCATAACAGAAGATAAAAATATTCATAACAACACGAAGGAGCGCTATTATAACGCTCCTTTCTGTTATTTCTTCATTAATGATAGTAGCTTTATTAAATAGTTGTGTAATTTTAGCCTTCAAAAATAAAAAATAGTAGCACAATGTTTACTCTCGAACAAATTAAAGCAGCACATCAAAAAGTACAAACCGGTGCCGATTTCCCTACTTACATCGCAGACCTAATTGCACTGGGCGTGCAAGGATATGACACTATCGTAACTGATGGTCATGTAAGTTATTATGGAGCTAACAATCACAGAGCGGCAACTGATAAAACATATGAATTAATACCTATTGCTTCTGCAGTAAATAAAGAGCGTTTTATAGAGTACCTTGTAATGCATCAAGATGGTCAAACTGATTATTATACATTTTGCACTGATGCTGCAAAAAGTGGGATAGCCAGTTGGCGTGTAGATATTATCGCAATGACCTGTACCTATAGTGATAGTAGCAACAATCCGATAGTGATCGAAAAAATAGCACTATAAACAACTAAAATAGTCTTCAGCAGAGTACAAGTAATACGTAATCATTTCAAAAAAATATGTCGTATTATTAACGAGAAAGGCAGCGATTTTACTGATCAATTCCCTAATTTTACCCCAATTAAAAATTAAAATAAAACTACAATGGCAGCTTTTAGCAAACAATTATCTTTTCGTTGGTCTGATTTGGATCCTAACTTTCACGTTAGACACAGTGCTTATTATGATTTTGGAGCGCAACACCGTATTGAAATTTTAGAAAGCTTAGGACTTACTATGAAAGCTTTTCAAATTCATCACTTTGGACCTATTCTCTTTAGAGAAGAATGCGTTTTTAGAAAAGAGCTAAAATTATCTGATTTAATAACGATGCACACTACTATTTCTAAAATGACTGCTGATGCCTCAAGATGGTCTATTGTTCATGAGTTTAAAAATACTGATGATCAAGTTTGTGCCACAATAACTGTGGATGGAGCGTGGATGGATACGAAATTGAGAAAATTAGTAAACCCTGTTCCGCAAATCGCGATTGACGCAATGAATAGCATACCTAAATCTGATAGTTTTATCGCTCTGTAATAGTATGTTTTAGTCTTGATCTACTTTTAAAATCGGCACTAGCAATGAAAATAAATTCGCATTGGAATTTCTTGTTGTCTAATAAAGTCGACAAAAAAAAGTTCGTGAACACTATACTCTCTGGAAATTCTTCTTTCGAATTATCGTATTTAAATAACTTGAAAGGCCTACTGTTTTCTGATTTGGCTATTCACGATTACCTAAAAAAAGAGTTGCAATACGATACAATAAATGCTACAATAAGCACTGATAGAAAATTAAATTCCTTTTCCTCTGGTGAACAAAAAAAGCTTTTCTTACAGTACTGTTTGCAGCAAAAAGCAGGTTACATTGTTTTTGACAATCCGTTAGATCACTTGGACCAAGAGTCGCGTATTGTATTTACAGCTGAATTAAAAAAATTGGCAACAAACATTATTATCATTCATATCGTGAATCGAAAAGATGATTTGTTGCCTTTTATAACCAACACGAGAGCAGTTAATCCAATTACACTCGAATTACAAGAAGTGACTGTAAATAGCAACTCTACCACCGAAATTCTTAAACATACGATTCCCCCACCCTTAGATCACACTTATTACGATGGTGCTGTTTTAATTGAAATGAACCAAGTTTCTGTCTCCTATAACGAACGTACAATTGTAAGCGCAATCGACTGGGTCATAAAAAAAGGAGAATTCTGGCAACTTATAGGTCCTAACGGCTCTGGAAAAAGTACTATTTTGTCCTTGATCACCGGCGAAAACGCCAAAGGATATGGGCAAAATCTCTACCTCTTCGGTCATAAAAAAGGCAGTGGTGAGAGCATTTGGGATATAAAAAAACAAATAGGCTATTTCTCTAATGAGATGGCAGCGTCCTATCAAAATAGTCATACACTGGAACAAATGATTTTGTCCGGATTTTTCGACTCGGTTGGTCTTTATAATGAACCAACTTTGCAACAAAAAAAAATTGTGCAAGAATGGTTGGACTTAATAGGTCTTAGTCAACTAAAAAATAGAGTTTTCAAGCAATTAACCATAGGTCAACAACGACTGGCGCTAATTGTGCGTGCTGTACTAAAACATCCGCCGTTAGTTATTTTAGACGAACCACTCGAAGGACTAGACGACGAAAATTCGAGCTTAATTACACAATTGATAAACATCTTGATTACCGAGACCACAATGACAATTATCTACGTTTCTCACAGAATCGAAAGCAGTTTAAGTCCAAAAGCCATATTTGAATTATCACCTTCAAGCGACGGCTCAAAAGGAATAATAAAACAACTCTAAAATAAAGCTCTAGCAAGCTACAATTAAGCCACTTTTGATCCTACATGACAAAGGTAAACCTATACTTCATAGCTGTTAGATAGAACTAAAAATACTTTTATGACTTCCGTTTTCTGTTGTATAACGTAGTTCGTTTATAAAAACCATTTTAGTTTGAACACCTGAGATAATGCTATTTTATTACAAGTAACGGTCGAAAGTAGGGTGATCAGTAAAACAAACCTTTTGTTCGTTAAAATTGGCAAATTAAGAAATTGCAGTACTCTATTTACTCGTTTTGGTCTAATTAATCATTTATTTATAAGGTTTAGACTAAATTTTATAAGCTAAAGTGAATATAAATTTTGATATTTGTATGCGATAGAAATCTGTAGTTAGACTAAGAGAACTATTTTTATTTTTTGAATCTATAAAATTATCATTTGAAAAAATACGTACAAAAAAGTTTACGAGTATTTACATGGCTAATAGCAATCGTTTTGACGATTGTATTCGCAGCTCTTATTATTATACAAGTACCTGCTTTTCAAAATTTTGCCAAAGAAAAAATTGTAACTTACCTTAATAAAAAAGTAAAAACTAAAGTCGTTGTAAAATCATTAAAAATTGATTTTCCTCAAAAAATAGTACTCGAAGGCGTGTACTTTGAAGGGCAAAACAAAGATACTTTGCTGTCTGGAAAAAAAATAGCGGTAGATATCAGTTTATTGCAATTATTAGACAATAAGGTAACTATAAATACGATCGATTTAAATGGAATAACTGCAAATATAGGTAGAGATAAATCTGGTACCTTTAACTTCGACTATTTAATCAAAGCATTTGAAACTCCTAAAAAAGAACCTGAAGTAGCAAGTGATCCACTAGTAATTAGCCTTGGCAAAATTAATCTAGACACCATTAACATCCGCTATAATGATGTCTTTAGCAAAAGTGATATTGCTTTAAAACTGCAGCACCTGAACACTCGAATAGAGAATTTTGATTTAGATAATATGGATTTTGCTGTACCAAAAGTAAAAGTGCAAGGCTTACTAGTACAATACAGCCAAGGCCTAGTTCAAAATAAAACAGGAGCAGCAGGAGCAACAGACACTCCAAAATTAAAATTAAGTTTAGGAGAATTAGACCTTTCAAAAATTAATATTGCTTATCAAGATGAACAAAGTCGATTAAAAACGAAGTTAGATTTTAAAAAATTATTCGTAAAATTTGATAAAACTGATCTTAGTAATCAGGTGATTTTAGTCGATAATATCGAATTTAATTCTGCGGAAGCTACACTAGCCTTAGGTAAAATCAAAAAAATCATAGCGCCTACTCCCGTAACAACGACTGGGCGCAACGACTGGGATGTAAAAATTAAAAAAGTAAGTCTTAATCGTATCGGGTTTACATTTGACGATGATAATGCCAAAGCAACTCTAAAAGGAATAGATTACAAACATCTACGATTAAGTGGCTTAAGCAGTCAAATTAACAATATTCACTACAGTGATATTAGCACTTCGGCTACGGTAGCATCGTTAAGCGTGAAAGAACAAAGCGGATTAGCTGTAGAATCATTTACAGCTGATTTATTTTATGGTCGTAAAAACGCGTTCTTTAAAAATCTATATTTAAAAACACCGCAAACAGTAGTACAAAATCAAATCGAAATTGGGTATCCATCAATTGAAAGTATTGCTAACAATCTAGGAGACATTAGTATCAATGCTAATCTACAAAAAAGCAGTATTGGTTTTAAAGATATCTTAGTATTTGTTCCCACTTTGGCAAAAACAAACCCTTTTAAAGACAATCCAAATGCCATTCTTAAAATTGATACTAAGGTAGGTGGAAAACTAAAAAACATATCCATTCCCAAACTTCAAATTAGTGGTTTAGGATCAACTATTGTCAATGCTAGCGCAAAAATAACTGGCTTACCAAATGTAGACAAGGCAAATTTTGATTTAGTAATCAATCAGTTTGAAACAACAGCAAGAGACTTGAACTCTTTTGTTCCAAAAGGAACGATTCCTAGTAGCATTCAACTTCCAAACGCTTTTAACCTTAAAGGTAGTTTTAAGGGAAGTATTCAGAACTTTTACACTGATTTAGTGCTTGGTAGCAGCTACGGAGGTGCAAAAATTAAAGGGAAATTTAATCAAACTGTTAAAAACAAAGAAAAATACAACGCCACGGCTGAATTACAAAATTTTGATCTGGGAAAACTAATCAAGAACGCAGCAGTGGGAAAATTAAGTCTAACTACAACTGTAACGGGAACCGGTTTAGATCCAAAATCGGCAAATGCCTCGCTTAACGGAACAATCAAACAGTTATATTACAACAAATACAACTACCAAAATCTTGCTTTAAAAGGTAAAATAAACAAAGGTACGTTTGAAGCATCGGCTAATAGCACCGATCCCAACTTGAGTTTTGACCTAGTTGCTAACGGTGGTTTTAATGATAAATATCCCAAAGGAAAAATTAAGTTAAATCTTGATATTGCCGATCTAGAAAAATTAAACTTACACGCAGGACCACTTAAAATTAGAGGTAATGTTGTGGCTGATATTCAGTCTGCTGATCTAGATTACCTTAATGGGTCTTTTACCATACTGAATTTAACCGTCGCTGATGAGAAAGACGAATTCGTAACCGATTCCATTAGCATTATCGCTGTTTCTGATGCTGTAAAAAACAGTTTGATTGTGAAGTCTCCTTTCTTGAATGCTAGCGTTGCTGGTTCATACCAACTTTCAAAAATAGGTGCTGCTGTAGCGAACTCTGTAGCTCATTATTATGGACCTACAGTAAAACAAAGCAAGACAGAAAACCAGTCTTTAGCTTTTGATCTAAAGGTTACTGATAGTCCGCTCCTACTAAAATTAGTTCCCGCGATAAAAAGTTTAGAGCCTATTGCAATTTCAGGACGATACAACAGTATCAATGATTCGATTGTTTTGAACGGCTCTATTCCTAAATTAGTGTACGGAACTAACACAATTACAAATGCTATCCTTACACTTGACAAGCAAGATGATGCCTTAGTCTATACTATTCTGGTAGATGATATTCAAAACGAGCAGTTTCAACTCCCGTACACAGAATTAAATGGTGCGATCGAAAAAAACATTTTGGATTACAATCTACTCTTAAAGGATTTACAAGACAAGGATCGCTACACCATATCGGGACTACTCAAAGTAAATGATAAAGCAACAGAAATACAGTTAGACCCCAAAAACTTGATGCTTAATTATGAATCATGGACTATAGATCCTAAAAATAGTATTCGTATTGGTAAACAAGGAATAAACGCCTCGGATTTTGAGTTAAGCAATGCAGAAAGCAGTATTAGTATTCAGTCGCAAAACAGCAAGGAGAATGCTCCAATTGCCATTGATTTTAAAGATTTTAAAATTGAAACCATTAGCAGCATGGTCGAAAAAAGTGATCTTCAAATTAACGGGAACATCAATGGTAATGCTTTGGTAAAAAACCTTAGTCAAAGTCCTATTTTCACTGCTGATCTTGATATCAGCAATTTTGCATTCAAAAAAGATACTCTGGGCGACATCAAAATTCAAATTGATAATGCAGTAAGCAATACTCTAAACACCGCTGTTGCCATTACTGGACAAGGCAATCAGGTAGATCTAACGGGAGCGTACAAGATTGATAGTGGCAATTTAAATTTTGATTTACTTATTGGCAAACTAAACCTCAAAAGCATACAAGGTTTTACTCTTGGCAATCTAAAAGAAAGTACAGGTTATTTTGATGGTAATTTTAAAATTACAGGAAATAGCAACGAACCAAAAGTAAAAGGGGATTTACAGTTTAATGAAATTGGTTTTAAGGTAAGTACCCTTAACGCCACTTTTCAATCTATGAATGACAAAATTAGTTTTGCCAATGATGAAATACGTTTAAATCAATTTACGATCAAGGATGAAAAAAATAATGATCTTGTTGTTGATGGTAGCATTAGCAGTAAAAACTTAACTAATCCAGGATTTGACTTAACGGTAGTTGCAGACAATTTTCAGGCATTGAACTCTAAAGAAAAGGACAATGATTTGTTTTACGGCGAGATGTATCTGGATAACAAATTAGCAATAAAAGGAGATCTCAACAATCCAGTAGTCGAAGGAAATATTAAAGTAAATAAGGATACGAAATTTACTATCGTTATGCCACAGTCTGATCCCTCTATTGCTGATCGCGAGGGAATCGTTGAGTTTATAGATCAAGACAACCCAACGCTTGTTACTAAAATCGCAGCAGATACAAACCTGAGTCAAACTGAAATTACAGGAATAAACGCATCTGTAAATATCGAGATAGACAAAGAGGCCGCCTTAAGCATTGTTATTGATAAGGCCAATGGTGATTTTCTAGAATTAAAAGGAGAAGCACAACTTAATGGTGGTATCGATCCTTCAGGAAAAACAACCTTAACGGGTCGTTATGAATTGAAGGAAGGAGCCTATGAAATGAATTTTAATTTTATTAAACGAAAATTCGATATCAAAGATGGTAGCTACATCCTATGGACAGGTGAGCCTACCGCTGCAGACATCAATATTACTGCAGTTTATAAAAATGAAGCTGCCCCAATTGATTTGGTAAACGACCAATTAGGCGGCGCTGCTGATGCTGTTAGAAATACCTACAAACAAAAAATTCCGTTTGAAACCGAGTTAAAAATGACTGGTGACTTAATGAAGCCTAGTATAAGCTTTGATATTGTTTTGCCAGATGGAAATAATAGTGTCTCTGCCGAGGTCATTAATACAACCCAATCCAAATTAACACAATTGCGTCAGCAACCGGATGAACTTAACAAACAAGTGTTTGCGTTGTTATTGCTGAATCGTTTTATAGGCGAAAACCCATTTGCAAGTGAAGCTGGCGGAAGTTCTGTTGCCTCGATAGCGAGAGAAAGTGCGAGTAAAATTTTATCACAACAGCTTAACAATCTGGCTGGTGATTTGATCAATGGCGTCGAACTTAATTTTGATTTGAACACGTCTCAAGATTTTACAACTGGTCAAGAAGAAAACAAAACCGATTTAAGTGTGGGGGTTTCAAAAAGATTATTTAATGACCGATTAAAAGTAACCGTAGGCAGCAGCTTTGGACTAGAAGGACCACAGCAAGCCAATGAAACAACTAATAATATCGCAGGAGACGTCTCTGTAGAATACCAATTATCACAGGACGGACGTTATAAATTAAAGGCATATCGATTAAACAAATACCAAGTCGCATTGCAAGGACAAGTTATCGAAACTGGAATTGCTTTTATTTTAACCCTAGATTACAATAAATTTAGGGAACTGTTTCAAATTAGTAAAGACAAAAAAGAAGAAGTTAAAACAAAAAAGAAATAAGGAAACTGCATTAGTATTATGAAAAACAAAACTCCCATTCCCTATTTTTTGCTAGTTATTCTTTTAGTATCTGGCTGCAGTGGAACACAAAATTTACCCGAAGGTGATTTATTATACACCGGTGCTAAAATAAAGGTAGAAGGAAAAGCAACATCAAAAAGTGAACGAAAAGAAATAAAAGCGGCACTTGAAGACTTGGTGCGTCCCAAGCCTAATAGCTCTTTTTTGGGATTAAAACCTAAATTGTTTTTTTACAATCTAGCTGGAACACCATCAAAAGAAAAAGGGTTTCGCTATTGGTTAAAAAACAAAGTGGGAGAACCACCTGTTTTATACAGTAAAGTAGATCTTGAATACACTACCAAAGTATTAGAAAACTACACAGAAAATAATGGCTATTTTAACACCAAAGCAACAGCAGACTCTACGCGACATGGCAAAAAAGCTTCTGCAACCTATACTGTGACTCCTAAGGAACAATACAAGATTCAATCTGTGCAGTTTCCTCAAGACAGTTCCCTAATTGCGAGCACCATTCGAAAAACAGAAAAGCGAAGTTTATTAAAAAAAGACAATGGATACAGTCTAGAGGTTATTAAAGAAGAACGAGAACGCATTGATGCACGACTCAAGGAAAAAGGTTTTTTCTATTTTAATTCTGATTATATAAAAGTACAAGTAGATAGCACAGTAGCAGATCACAAAGTCGATTTGATTGTTCGAATAAAGGATGAGACTCCTGCCCTCGCAAAACAGCAATACAAGATCAACAAAGTGATTGTCTATCCTAATTACGCCATAAACTCAGATAAGATCTCGACTGCTAGTGACAGTATCGTGCAATACAAAGATTTTACTATCATCGATCCTGAAAATTTATTTAAACCCCGCGTTTTTGATCGTACTTTATATTTTAAAAAAGGTGATTTATACAACCGTACGAATCATAATTTATCCCTAAACAGATTGGTGAATTTAGGTACTTTTAAATTTGTGAAAAATCAATTTAAGGTAGCTGATACCACCGGTAACTATTTAGATGCCTATTATTACTTAACACCTTTGCCCAAAAAATCGATTAGTTTAGAACTGTTAGCCAAAACCAACTCAGCCAACTATACGGGTACAGAACTCAATGTAAATTGGGGAAATCGTAATTTATTAAAAGGGGGAGAACAACTAACTATTTCTGCTTTTGGTGGAGTCGAAGTACAAGTTTCGGGACAAAACAATGGCTTTAATGTGTACCGCTTTGGAACCGAAGCTAACTTGATTTGGCCTCGAATTGTTGCTCCTTTCAAATTTCAGTCGGCTAGCGGCTTTGTTCCCAAAACAAAAGCCACATTGGGTTACGAATTTCAAAACCGAACCAAGCTCTATTCATTACAAACTCTGAAAGGATCGTTTGGTTATCTCTGGAAAGAAAACGAACGCAAAGAACACTTGCTCAATTTAACTGAAATTACCTATGCGAGTCCGCAAAACGTAACTGCTTTGTATCAAGAACAAATCGATGCTAATGCTTCGCTTGGAAAGGTTATCGAAAAGCAATTAATTTTTGGTCCAACATACTCCTATACCTTTACTAATACCATGCAAAAACGATTAAAAAACACTTTTTACTTCAAAGGTGGCGTTGACCTATCAGGTAACTTAACAGGTTTGGTTACGGGGGCAAATTTAAAATCAGGAAATTCCAAAGAAATTTTAGGTGTTCCTTTTAGCCAATTTATAAAGCTCGAAACTGAATTGCGCCACTACCTAAA
>CAXBGV010000053.1:0-11585 GCA_963975235.1 uncultured Flavobacterium sp.
TTAAGAATGGTAAAATTGCCGCAATTGGAAACAATTTAAGCGATGCTTCAGCAACAGTAATCGATGCCAAAGGAAAACACCTTACTAGTGGTATTATTGATGAGCATTCACACATCGCAATCTCTAGTGGCGTAAATGAAGGTGGACACAACTCGAGTGCAGAGGTAACAATACAAGATGTTGTAAATTCTGACGATGTAAATATTTACAGAGAGCTAGCTGGTGGTGTTACAACATCCCAATTGCTTCACGGATCTGCAAACCCAATTGGTGGTAGATCAGCAATTGTAAAATGGAAATGGGGAGCAGCTCCAGACGAAATGTTATACAAGAATCAACCAGGCTTTATAAAATTTGCTTTGGGAGAAAATGTAAAACAATCAAACTGGGGAACTAATAACCCTACTCGTTTCCCACAAACTAGAATGGGAGTTGAGCAGGTTTTTACTGATTACTTTCAACGTGCTAGAGAATACGAAGCGACTTGGAAATTATACAACGCTTCATCTAAGAAAAATAAAGGAAAAGCTCCGAGAGTAGATGTAGAAATGCAAACTTTGGTAGAGATTTTAAATAAAGAACGTTTTATTTCTTGTCACTCTTATGTGGCATCAGAGATCTTAATGTTAATGAATGTTGCTGATAAATTCAACTTCAAAGTAAACACTTTCACGCACATCTTAGAAGGTTATAAAGTAGCTGACAAAATGAAAGAACACGGTGTAGGTGCCTCAACATTTGCAGATTGGTGGGCTTATAAATTCGAAGTGAACGATGCTATACCATATAACGGACCTATTATGCATAATGCAGGTGTATTGGTAGCGTACAACTCTGATGATGCTGAAATGTCAAGAAGACTAAACCAAGAAGCAGCAAAAGCAGTAAAATATGGTAATGTATCGGAAGAGGATGCATGGAAGTTTGTTACTTTAAATCCAGCAAAGTTATTGCATATCGACGATAAAGTAGGAAGCATAAAAGTAGGGAAAGATGCTGATATTGTTCTATGGAGTACCAATCCTCTGTCAATTTATGCTCAAGCAGAAAAAACAATTATCGAAGGTACAGTATACTATGATGCTAAAAAAGATGAAGCTAAAAGAGTAGCCGTTAATCAAGAAAGAAATCTAATTATAGGTCAAATGCTTGAAGAAAAAAACAAAGGTATGAACACACAGGAACCTAAGAAAAAAACTAAGGTTGAATACCACTGTGATACTATGGAAGAATAATAGGCGGACTCATTAATTGAAAAAACATATAAAATGATACTTAAAAAACGATATATACTACTTTTAGCAATGAGTTTGTCTATGACAGCTCAGCACGCTCCTGCAGATAAGCAAACAAAATCAATATTGATAATGAACGCTACTGCCCATTTAGGAAACGGACAAGTAATCCAAAACAGTGCAATAGGCTTTAAAGACGGAAAACTAACCCTAGTGGCCGATGCTACTAAAATCAGATTAGCTCAAGGCACCTACGATACCACAATAGACGCGACTGGCAAACACGTTTATCCCGGTTTTATTGCTCCAAATTCTACCTTAGGACTAGTAGAAATAGATGCTGTAAAATCATCTGATGATGAAAGCGAAATAGGAGATTTTAATCCTAATGTTAGAGGTATAGTCGCTTACAATGCCGAGTCGAAAGTTATAGAAACTGTTCGTCCTAACGGAATACTAATAGCTCAAATCACTCCTAGAGGTGGTATTATATCTGGTGCGTCATCCGTTGTGCACTTGGATTCTTGGAATTGGAAAGATGCTATCATGAAAGAAAACGATGGAATTCACATGAACTTTCCATCATCATTTAATAGATACGCCCGCTGGTCTGATCCTGCAGCATCTAACTTAAATAAAAATTATGCAAAGCAAGTAGATGAAACCAGAGCATTTTTGACCAATGCAAAATCGTATTTAGCTGATCCTGGTAAAGACAGAAATCTTATATTTGAATCAACTAAAGGTTTATTTGACGGAACTCAAACATTATTTATTCATGCTACTAATGAATTACAGATAGTCGATGCAGTAAACTTAGCAGTTGAAAGCGGAATCAAAAAAATAGTAATTGTCGGCGGATTTGAAGCGTATAAGGTGTCTGATATGTTAAAAAAACATAATGTTGGTGTTTTGTTACAACGTGTACACGAAATGCCTGAGAATGATGATGACGATGTTAATTTACCGTACAAAATGGCTAAAATGTTAGTCGATAAAGGAATTCTTGTAGGTCTTGAAAACAGTGGCTCGATGGAAAGAATGAACACTAGAAATCTTCCTTTCCTTGCAGGTACTTGTGCAGCTTATGGTCTAGACAGAGAGCAAGCATTGCAATTAATTACATCAAACACTGCAAAATTATTGAATATCGATACGATGTGCGGAACACTTGAAGAAGGTAAAGACGCTACTTTATTTGTTTCGGAAGGTGATGCTCTCGACATGAGAACAAATAAATTAACACAAGCTTTCATTCAAGGTAAATTGCTAAACTTAGACAATCACCAATCTAAATTGAATGCTATCTATAAAAAGAAATACAATCAATAGTTATGGGAATATTTAATGCTATTTTAGGGAATGCTTCAGAGGTAACTATTGAAAAAGTATCTAAAGAATTTGAACCGATCTTAATCGATGGTGAACAAATCGAGAAGGCTTACAAGGTCATCCGTGACATGTTTATTTTTACAAACAAAAGACTAATCTTAGTTGAAAAACAAGGTGTGACTGGTTCAAAAGTAGATTATCAATCGATACCCTACTCTAGTATAAAGAAGTTTTCAAAGGAAAGCGGTGGCATTTTGGACTTAGATGCCGAATTAAAGATTTGGATTACTGGAGAAACAACTCCTATCAAGAAGCAATTTGGTAAGGATAATAACATAAATGAAGTTTATAAAATTTTAAGTACTCATATTTTACAATAGTCGAAATTTAAAACCACTATACTTCTAATCCTAAAATCAGACCTATAACAAACTTGTTTTAGGTCTGATTTTTTTTGTACCTACAACCATGATAGCTAAATTATAAGTATCCAAAAAGAAACATACTACCAAAATAGAAGCTAAAAATACTTTGCTAAATACAAACCCCGTAAAATACATGGGTCTAATTTATCAAATTAGTAAAAATATACAACTTACCCTCTGTTTCACAACAGGTACCGAATGATTTTATAAATTTGCTTGAAATTAAAACTAAAACAAATGAGAAAAATTATTTTAAGTGTAATACTGCTTACACTATTAATACTAACGCTATTTTCTAGCTTTATTTTAAATACCAATCCAGCACCTACTCAAGAAGTAAAATTTGATTCGGGAGATACTGCTTGGATGATCGTAGCAACAGCTTTGGTACTAATAATGACCCCCGGATTGGGATTCTTTTACGGTGGTATGGTGGGTAAAAAAAACGTAATAAGTACGATGCTTCAAAGTTTTATGGCCATGATTATCGTGACACTATTATGGGTATTTGTTGGTTTTAGTTTATCATTTGGTTCTTCTATAGGAGGTTTTATTGGAGACCCAACTGAGTATTTCATGTTTCAAAATGTTAATATTAACACTGCATACGGCACTATTCCCTTCATGTTGTTTGCTTTATTTCAAGCAAAGTTTGCCATTATAACTCCTGCCTTAATAACAGGCGCATTTGCTGAGAGAATTCGTTTCTGGGCATATATGTTATTTATGTTATTATTCATTTTATTTGTCTATACTCCTTTGTGCCACATGACTTGGCATGCAGATGGATTCTTCTTTAAAATGGGAGTTCTAGATTTTGCAGGTGGAACTGTTGTTCACATGAGCGCAGGTTGGGCTGCACTTGCAGGCGCAATGTTTTTAGGAAAAAGAAAAACACAAAAATCTAATCCAGCACGTATCACTTATGTATTGTTGGGAACTGGATTGTTATGGTTTGGTTGGTTTGGCTTTAATGCTGGATCCGCATTAGCCGCAAACGGGCTAGCCGCGCAAGCACTCGGTACTACAACCGTGGGCGCAGCAGCAGCGGGAATGGCTTGGATTTTTTACGATAAGATACTTGGACACAAAGTATCGGCCATGGGTGCTTGTATAGGTACTGTGGTTGGACTAGTAGCTATCACGCCTGCCGCTGGATTTGTAACGATCCCACATGCGATTTTTATAGGTGCTTTCTCTGCCATTGTTAGCAATTTTGCTGTTAGTAAATTTCCAAAAGGAAAAATCGATGATGCCTTAGATGTATTTGCTTGTCATGGAGTTGGTGGAATGGTAGGAATGCTGCTAACCGGTGTTTTTGCTTCAAAAGCTGTAAATCCTGCTGTAGCGGATCAAGGACTGATATTTGGAGAAACAACTTTGTTTATCAACCAATCTATCGCTTTGGTGCTTGTATCTGTATTTGCATTTACTGTATCTTACTTTTTGTTTTTCATAGTAAATAAAATTACTCCTTTACGTGTAACTGAAGATAAAGAGGAACTTGGATTAGATATCTCGCAACACGGAGAGTTTCTTTAAAAACAAAATACATCCATAAAAAAAGTCCTTGAAGTAAACCTCAAGGACTTTCTTATTTTAGCACATATACTACTTTATTTTAAGTACAATTAAAACATGCTGTAACTCAAAAAATAGTTACAGAAATAATGATTTCTTGTAGTTAAACAGCGTTATTTAAAACAGTATTGCACTTAATAAAGAAGTAGAATTATTCTATTTTTTATAATTAGAAATTCCTGTTTTTAACCAATTTTCATATTCAACAACACCAACATAGCTTATAGTAGGCTTAGCTGTATTCAAGCTATTCCCTTCTGAATCTGTCAAAACATATAGAGGTTGTGTATTTGTTTTGTAAGTCGAAATCATAAAATCAGTCCACTTATCCCCTACCGTTTCTATTTCTGATCCTGTCGTTTTTGATACAAATTGCTCATCTTTAGGGAGCGCACGCTTATCATCAACATACAAAGAAATCAAAACAATTTCCTTTGACAGAATTGGTAAAATTTTATCGTCAGACCATACATTATTTTCCATTTTTCGACAATTAACACAAGCGTAACCTGTAAAATCAATCATAATGGGTTTATTTACTGATTTAGCGTAAGCGGTACCTTTATCATAATCTTCAAAAACCATAATACCGTGAGGTCCTAACTTAGCTCCCTCAGGTAATACTTCAGTTGACGCAATTGTTGAGCCACCCAATCCTTTTGGACTTTCACTATACTCTAAAGTTGGCGGAAAAGCACTTATTAATTTAAGAGGCGCTCCCCAAAGTCCTGGGATCATATAAACAGTAAAAGTTAATACTACTAACCCCATTATCAATCGACCCACTGAAATATGTGTTAAAGGACTATCATGAGGTAAAGTAATTTTCCCGAATAAATAAAAGGCTAAAGTCCCGAAAATAGCAATCCAAATCGCTAAAAACACTTCTCTTTCCAATAGGTGTAATTGTAGTACCAAATCGGCATTGGACAAGAATTTAAAAGCCAAAGCTAATTCTAAAAATCCTAAAACAACTTTCACAGTATTTAACCAACCACCTGATTTAGGCAATGAGTTCAACCAGCCCGGAAACATGGCAAAAAGCATAAATGGCAAAGCCAAAGCTAATGAAAAACCTAACATTCCGATAATTGGAGCAATTCCGCCCTTTGAAGCAGCTTCTACCAATAAAGTACCTACAATAGGCCCCGTGCAAGAAAAAGAAACTATTGCCAAGGCTAGCGCCATGAATAAAATACCCACAATACCACCTCTATCAGCTTGACTATCGACTTTATTTGCCCATGAATTAGGTAGCATAATCTCGAATGCCCCTAAAAAAGAAGAAGCAAAAACAATTAAAAGTACAAAGAAAATGATATTAAACCACACATTTGTAGATAACGCATTCAATGCTCCTGCGCCAAAAATCCATGTAACTAAGAAGCCTAGGATAACATAAATAACAATTATAGAAACACCGTAAATAATAGCATTTCTTATTCCGGCTGCTCTAGTTTTGCTTTGTTTCGTAAAAAAACTAACTGTCATGGGTATCATAGGAAAAACACAGGGCGTTAGTAAAGCTGCAAAACCAGAAAGAAAGGCGATGAAAAATATCGACCATAATCCGCGAGCTGTTGTCGTATCCTCTGTTGGAATAGCGACTATTTCCTTATCACGATCATTAGCATCATACACATTACTTTCCCCTAAGCTTGGCGCTAATGAATCGACGGTAGTAGTATCTGTGGCAACTGTTGTACCTACTGTTTCAGGATTTGATTCTACTGTTGGAGCAGCAACCACCGTAATAGCAGGAATCGTAAATGTGAACTTTTTTTCTTGATTGATACAAACTTCCTTACAGACCTGATAATTTAATACCGCTTCTATTGTAACAAGTTTAGGATTAGTTACCGTTACCTCTTGTCTGATCTGAGCTTTTCCCTCAAAATAAGTTTCATTAACCTCAAATATATCGTTGTAGGCTGTTTTAGTCTTACTTTCTTTAGCCTTACCAACTAAATTAAAATTTCCTTTTTGGTTCTTGAACGAAACCTCTAATTGCAATGGTCCACCATCCGGTGTGAATTGCGAATACATGTGCCAATCCTTTTCTAGAACAGCATCAAAAACAAGTACAAAAGTGTTCTCTGATTTTTTCTCTATTATGGTTGTCCATTTAACAGGATCTAGCATTTGCGAATTGGCATTGGCAAAAGCCAACAAAGAGATGAGTATAAATAGTAATTTCTTCATTATTGTATTTCTAATTTCAGGATATGTTCTGTATTATTTTCTGTTTTAAATCGTTCGTCTTGGCGTAATCCTACCACCCATACAATGGTATCAGCGGACCATAATATCCAAATATTTTCTTTATCAACGACTGATAATTTTTCGTCTTTGAAAAGTTTACTTAGCTTTTTGGTTTTTCCATTCATCCCAAAGGGCTGGAAAAAATCACCTTCTTGCCATTTTTTTAAGATCAAAGGAAAAACTAATTTACTTTCGTCTACAAAGATAGTTGTATTTGATGAAGTCGTTCGATCAGTCACTTTAGAAATAGATAACTTTAAGGGAATCTTAACTTCTTGAACTCCTTTCTCGATGTAAAACTCCTCATCCGAGTTACTCTCTAACATTGGAACAAGTAATAAGCTATCGCGGTCTTTGATCAATCGGAAAGCAGCACTAAGAACTTGTTTTCCTGATTGGCTTTCGACCAAATCATAAATGTCATTCCAAGCTGTAAAACCAAATTCTTTAAGCCAATGATACAAGTATGATTTATAGTTAGGCAACCGTCTAAGTTGCACTAGATCGAAATGAATTGTATCATCTTTTTGCTCTGCAACTTGCTGATATACAATAATAGCAGCATCTTCGACCATTGCTTGTGCTTCTTGCAAGTACTTTTGCGTATTTTGAAAAGTTGTTGCGAAGTTCGCATTGAGCTCTTTCAATAAAGGCACTACATCATGTCTAATTTTGTTTCTCAAGTACTTGTTAGATGCATTACTGCTGTCCTCTCGCCATTTCAATTGCGTTTCGGCTGCATAATCTGCAATTTCAAATCTAGAAAATAGTAGTAAGGGTCTAATAATTTTATCATTCTGAGTCGGAATACCCACTAAACCATCCAAGCCTGTTCCTCTACCTAAATTGATTAAGAATGTTTCGATATTGTCATCTGCATGATGCGCTGTCAAGACATAATCAAACTGCTCTTCCTCGATCAATTCATAAAACCAATTGTATCGCAGGTCACGTGCAGCTACTTGTGTAGATAGCTTGTAATCTTTGGCGAAAGCCGTAGTATCGAACTGTGTTGCAAAAAGCGGAATCGCGTGCTGCTCAGCATAGTTTTCTACAAATTTCTGATCTTCAAAACTTTCTATCCCTCTCAATTGAAAGTTACAATGTGCCAGCGCGATTTCATAAGGTAATTGTCTAAATAATTGCACCATTACCATACTATCTAATCCACCACTGGTGGCCAAAAGTAATTTCTTGTTTTCTAGGAAAGGAAGGTTTTCTCTAATATGAGTTTGTAGTTTTTCTAGCATCCTTCAAAAATAAAGATTAATAATTTATCTACAAATTATACTGTGCTTATTCTAATACTTCACGCATAGCTTTCGCTTTTAGTAAGCATTCTTCATATTCCATTTCAGGCACAGATAGAGAGGTGATTGCACTTCCCACAGAAAAGGAAACGTATTTATTTTCTTGATTATACAGTATACTGCGGATAACCACATTAAAGTCAAAATCGCCATCGGGAGTAAAATATCCCACTGATCCGCTGTATAAACCTCTTTTGGTCTCTTCTAATTCCTCTATGATTTTCATAGCCGAAATTTTGGGAGCACCCGTCATGCTTCCCATTGGAAATGATTTTTTTATCGCTTCAATGGCTGAATATTGGGGATCAAGTTTAGAAGTCACCGTCGAAATCATTTGATGCACTTGCAAAAACGAATACACCGCACATAATTCAGGTACCTGTACTGATCCTCTTTGCGCCGTGTGCGATAAATCATTACGCACTAAATCTGTGATCATAATATTTTCTGATCGTTCTTTTGGGTCTTCTGCTAATAATTTTTTAGCCAATTCATCCTCACTACTAATTGAGTAGCGCTTTGCTGTACCTTTTATTGGTTGTGAAATTAACTTTTGTCCCTGCTTTTTTAAATAACGTTCTGGTGAAGACGAAAGCAAAAAATGCTTGTGATTTTTAAAAAACACAGCAAATGGAGATTGTGATATTTCGTTGAGTTTAAAAAATTTATCTAATGGGTCGATAATAGCATTTTCGGCAAAAAACTCCATACAAAAATTTGCTTCATAAATATCCCCGCGTTGCACATGCTCCAGCATACTAGAAACCTTAGATATATATTTGTTAGAATCGATGCGCTGCTTTATTTCAAGAGATTGCTCCTGAACATCGTGATGTAAAACTTGCGATAAAATCTCCTCAAAATCATCTTCTAGTTCATCATCACACATCCCTAGATATTGCATCTCTACCTCGCTATCATGTAGGAGAAAAAGTTTTTTGGGCTGAAAAAAGAATAAATCGGGAAAAGAAAGTCCGTCAAAATTTTTAGACTGTAATGGCTCCAAATCATTTTTGAGATCATAGGACAAATAACCAAACAGCCAGTCTCTTGTCGTTTGCTGATACTGCGCTAAATCCTCAAAAGCATTGTAAAAATCGGTTTTTAACGAAGTAAAGGCGTCTACTGCAATCAAACCAGCATAACTAGAATAGCTATGATCGTATGCATTGCTATCTAGAAAAACGACTTCTCGAAATTGTTGTGACCATGTTAAAAGTTGTTTTTTGAACAATTTTGGGTCTGAAATAGGTTTGCGAACAGATACTCTCAAAGTGAATTTTTGCTTTTAATTTCAAAATTACGATAAAAAAAGCCCTTTGAGATGGCATAAGATAAAAAATCACCGCTTATTTTTCGTAAATTTACAATAATAGCCTGAAAGCAAACTAATTAAAAAAAAATCAGGCGTTTATTTTTCGGACCGATACGGTGAGAAACTAGTCAGTATATCAATAAAATTGAAATCTTCTACCGTGATCCATCATTTACATAGTAGTAACCAATAAAACCTATATATTATGAAAATCACGACGATTATTATTCGGACAATGCTAGGTCTTTTATTTTTGTATACTTCTGTTAGTTATTTCTTTCATCTCACACCAGAGCCCGCATCTACGGGAGAATTTAAAGCGTTTCAAGTAGGAATTGTTGCTTCGATGTACTTATTACCTTTGGCAAAAGCTATTGAACTACTTTGCGGTTTATCCTTCATTACGGGTAAATTCATGACACTAGCTAACATTATGATATTTCCTGTTACTTTAAACATTTTATTGATAAATTACTTTTTAACTCCTGAGAATTTACCAATTGCCATTTTTGTATTTGTGGGGAATATCTTTTTGATTTTTACCCATTGGGAAAATTACAAAGGATTATTTAAAGCAGATTAAATAGTAATTATTTTTTAATAAAAAACCCGCCTTATAAAAAATAAGACGGGTCAATGTATAAGGGTATGCTTATTTTAAACGTGTAATGCTCTATTATCAGTAGCTGCTAATGCTGCCTCTTTGATTGCTTCCGCGAAAGTAGGGTGTGCATGAGACATTCTTGAAATATCTTCGGCAGATGCTTTGAACTCCATTGCAACCACTGCTTCAGCAATTAAATCAGCTGTTCTCGCACCAATCATGTGTACACCAAGAACCTCATCTGTTTTTGCATCAGCAAGTATTTTTACAAATCCGTCTAAGTCAGCACTTGCACGTGCGCGACCTAATGCTTTGAAAGGAAAACTTCCAGATTTATAAGCAATTCCAGCTTCTTTCAGCTGCTCTTCTGTTTGTCCTACAGCAGCTACTTCTGGCCAAGTGTACACTACACCAGGAATTAAGTTGTAATCGATATGTGGTTTTTGACCTGCGATTAATTCTGCAACCATTGTTCCTTCTTCCTCGGCTTTGTGAGCTAACATTGCTCCACGTACTACATCACCAATTGCGTAAATATTAGGAACATTAGTTTGTAAATGATCGTTTACCTCAACTTGTCCTCTATCTGAAATTTTCACTCCCGCTTTATCAGCATTCAAACCATCAGTATAAGGACGACGTCCAACTGAAACTAAGGCGTAATCACCTTCAAGAGTGATTGTTTCTCCTTTTGCATTTTCAGCTTGAACAGTTACGGCATCGCCAGCTCTTTCTACCGATTTTACTTTATGAGAAACGTAGAATTTCATTCCTTGTTTCTTTAATACTTTTGTCAATTCTTTAGACAATGAACTATCCATTCCAGGAATGATACGATCCATGTACTCTACAACTGAAACTTGCGCTCCAAGACGTAAATAAACTTGACCTAGCTCGATACCAATAACTCCGCCACCAATAATTACTAGATGTTTAGGAACCTCAGGCAATTTTAAAGCTTCAGTCGATGTAATAATTCTTTCTTTATCGATTGTAATAAAAGGTAAATTAGAAGGTTTAGAACCTGTAGCAATAATTATGTTTTTTGCTTCAACAGTTTCTGATGTCCCATCCGCTTTTGCAACCGCAACATGCGTTGCATCTACAAAAGAACCTAGTCCTTCAAGTACCGTAATATTATTTTTGTCCATCAAATATTTTACTCCTCCTGATGTTTGATCAACGACTGCTTGCTTGCGAGCAACCATTTTTGCTAAGTTTACCTTTACTTCACCAGTAAGTTCAATTCCGTGGTCTTCAAAATACTTTATTTCGGCATAATGATGAGAAGAAGCTAACATTGCTTTTGAAGGAATACAACCTACGTTTAAGCAAGTACCTCCAAGAGTTGAATATTTTTCGATAATGGCTGTTTTGAAACCTAGTTGTGCACAACGAATCGCTGATACATATCCTCCAGGTCCAGAACCTATAATGACTACGTCAAATGAATTCATAGTATATTGTTTTATATATTATTTTTATAAAAAGTGCTACAAAATTAAGGAATTAAGTTTTGTT
>CAXBGV010000054.1:0-11555 GCA_963975235.1 uncultured Flavobacterium sp.
CGTCCAGTTCCTTGTTTTCTAATTTAATTAGGCCCTCAATCGTGCCTGAAGAAACGTTAAAGGAAAGTTTACGTCAAGATTTTGTCGATAGTACAGGGCAATTCAAGCGAATATTGGAAGACAGTGGCTTTGTAAAACTGCAGCGTCTGGGCAATGATGAGTTGCGAAGTCATAGTAGGAAAATTGGCGTTATAGAACGCTATTGCTGCTTGTCTGAGAAACCGGATTCCTTTGAATTTAATGACATTGCTTTCAACGAAGGTTTACAGGTGGGTGACAAACATTGCCAGGTATATACTTTAGGGGACGCAGCCGATTTACCTGCGCTATGCGGTTCTAGAATTAATTATGACCGGTATTCAACTGACAGAACCAAATTTAGCGTTGGTTTTGCCTCAACATTGGGTCAGCTGCTTTCATGCAATCATATTTATAATCAGTATATTTTTATAGAGGATTTCCAAAAGACTTTGCAGAAATTAGAAAGTAAAAGGTTACGGTTACAATCTTTATCGGCTTATAGCAGAGAGAACTTAATTGCTCGGGATGCTACAAATGATTTTCTTAATGAAGCGATTAGTCAGCAACGGTTACCAGTTAAAGCACATTTCAACGTATTGGTTTGGAGCGATCGAAAAGAAGAATTGAAAGGGATTAAAAACAAAGTTTCTTCTGCTTTAGTACAAATGGATGCAGCTGCAAAACAGGAAACGGTAGGAGCTGCCCAGATTTATTGGGCAGGGATTCCAGGAAATGCAGCTGATTTTCCGATGAACGATAGCTTTGATACGTTTGTGGAGCAAGCAAGTTGCTTTCTGAATCTCGAAACAGCTTATCGTTCTTCGTTAAGCCCCACTGGAATCCGACTAGGTGATCGCTTGACAGGAAAGCCCGTACATGTTGATATCAGCGATGAACCAGTAAAGATGGGTATTTGTACTAATCGCAATAAGTTTATTCTGGGACCTTCAGGAAGTGGAAAATCTTTTTTTACGAACCATATGGTCAGAAGCTATTACGAGCAAGGAACTCATGTAGTGCTTGTTGATGTAGGGCATAGTTACAAAGGATTGTGTGATATGGTAAAAGGGTACTATTTTACCTATGATGAAAAGAATCCAATCAAATTCAATCCATTTTACATTGGTGATGGTGATGCTTTGGATACAGAGAAAAAGGAAAGTATTAAAACCTTGCTCTTGGCGCTTTGGAAAAAAGACGATGAGACCTTTAATCGAATTGAATATGTAGCCTTATCGAATGCTTTACAACTGTATTATGAAAAGCTGGCTGTCAATTTACAGCTGTTTCCCAGCTTTAACACCTTCTATGACTTTTTAAAAGAGGATTTTGATGTGAATAATTTTCTCTACGTATTGCGACCGTATTACCAAGGTGGGGAGTTTGACTATCTGCTCAATGCAACAGAAAATTTAGACTTGTTACAAGAGCGATTTATTGTTTTCGAATTAGACAATATTAAGGATCATCCGATACTTTTTCCAGTGGTTACCATTATCATAATGGAGCTGTTTATTAGTAAAATGCGAAAGCTAAAAGGAGTTCGTAAAATGATATTAATTGAAGAAGCATGGAAGGCTATTGCTAAGGAAGGTATGGCTGAATATATTAAGTATTTATTTAAAACTGTTCGGAAATTTTTTGGAGAGGCAATCGTGGTTACCCAAGAAGTGGAAGATATCATTTCTTCACCAGTAGTGAAGCAGGCGATCATCAATAATAGCGACTGCAAGATATTACTGGATCAGAGTAAGTATCAAAACAAATTTGAGCAAATTCAGGAACTATTGGGACTCACAGAAAAAGAAAAAGCATTGGTGTTATCAGTAAATAAAGCCAATGATCCCAATAATAAATACAAGGAAGTTTTTATTTCCTTGGGTGGTATGCTTTCTAAAGTATACCGAACCGAAGTATCCTTAGAAGAATATCTCGCCTATACTACTGAAGAAACGGAAAAACTAAAAGTCCAATCCTACACAAAAATGTTTGGAGGCGATATTCAAAAGGGAATTGCTGCATTGGCTGCTGACTTGCGAGAGGAAGCAAAAGGATGAAAAAGAGACTATAACGCTCTAATAGAGGAGAAGACAAACCTAAATTAAATGCATTATGAAAACAAAGAGAAAAATAAGCTTGTGTTTGCTTTGTCTACTGCTGGTCAGTAGCCCCGCAAGGCCTGCAAAAGCAGTTGTTGCTTTGCCTATAGTTGGAGTGATAACTGCCGCAATTAAAAAAGTGATTTTGGCGATAGACTTGCGAATACAGCGGTTGCAGAATAAAACCATCTGGCTTCAAAATGCACACAAGAAACTGGAGAATACGCTTTCCAAACTAAAACTAGATGATATTTCGCAGTGGACACAGAAACAAAAAGACTTGTATAAGAATTACTACGAGGAGCTAATGAAAGTTAAATCAATAATTAGTTATTACCAGCGAATTAGGGATATTACGCAAAAACAAGTACGGCTCGTGAATGAATATGAAAGAGCTTGGGACCTCATTAGACAAGACCCACATTTTAATGTGACAGAATTGGAGTATATGCATAAAGTGTATTCGGGTATATTAAACGAGAGTTTAAATAATATCGATCAGATTTTTCTGATTCTTGATTCCTTTACGATCCAAATGAGTGATGCCAAAAGATTGGAAATCATCAATACAGCCGCTGATCAGATTGATGCCAACTATGATGATCTTAGATTATTCAATAGGCAAAATAGGCAACTTAGTCTGCAAAGAGCGAAAACGAAGCATGACGCAGATGCTATTAAGAAATTTTATGGCATCCCGAACTAAAACAATAAAGCTATGAAAAAGTTATTTCTGTTTTTACTATTGACAGCTTTGATGATGACTGATCTTTATGGACAGCTAAAGCAAAGAAAAGTATTGTTGCAGCAAATAGCTGCTTTAAAGGTCTATACTGATTATGCGCAAAAAGGATATTCGGAAGCCAAAAAGGGGCTAACGACAATTGGTGATTTCAAACGAGGAGAATTTAATCTTCACTCCGATTATTTCAATTCGCTGAAAACAGTTAATCCGAAAATAAAAACATATGCAAAGGTGGGAGAGATTATAGCTGTTCAACTAAAAATCATCAAAAATTCAAGTTTCATTATTAAACAAGTGCAATGGGATGATCTTTTTCATGGCAATGAAATAGCCTATATCAAAAGAGTAGTGGATCGTCTAATTGAGAATTGTGATGGAAATTTAGAAGAACTCTTAACCATAGTGACGGATGGTGAACTTGAAATGAAAGAAGAGGAGCGAATGAAACGCATTGATGCCTTGTATCGGAATATGTTGGAGAATTACAGTTTTGGTGAAAGCTTTACTAAGCAAACAAGATTGATGGTGTTGTCGAGAGCCAAAGAAAAGAAAGATCTGAAAACAAGCCGTGACTTGAATGGCATAAATACCAATTTCTAATGAAAAAGATACTAATTATTGGGACTCTTTTCCTGAGCTTATTTTTTCCACCTAGGCTTGCAGCCCAATCACAGGAAATGCAACAGTTGCTATTGAACATAGAAAAGTTAGCGCAATTCAAGCAGATTCTTACAGATATGAAAAAGGGATATCAGATCCTGAGTGGTGGTTATAATACAATTAAAGAATTGTCACAGGGTAATTTCAGCCTTCATGAAACATTCCTTGATGCCTTAATGCAAGTAAGTCCCACAGTACGGAACTACAGAAGAGTCGGTGAGATTGTGAAATATCAATTGCTTTTGGTAAAAGAATATAAGTCCGCATTTGAAGGCTTCAGGAATAGTGGGAATTTCAGTCCTGCTGAAATAGCCTATTTCTCAAACGTATATAGTAATCTACTAAATCAGAGCTTGAGGAATTTGGACGAATTGGTAACGGTTATTACCGCCAATACATTAAGAATGACCGATGAGGAAAGACTCACAGCGATTGACAAGGTTTATGCTGATATGCAGGACAAACTTTTATTTCTTCGAAGCTTTAATAACAACACTACAGTATTGGCGATTCAGCGTGCAAAAGAACTCAATGATGTGCGGGTAATGCGCAGTATTTATAAGACAGATAACTAAATAAAAATAAAGATGGCAAAGAGAAGCAAGGGAGTATTATTTACAGCCCTAGGAATTGTATTGCCCTTTGGGAGCAAGGCGCAAAGCATAGCGTCCGACATGAACAGTTTACATGGAGTTCTTGATCAGCTCTACGATGAAATGATGCCTTTGTGTAACAATTTACTGGGAGTAGGACAGGGCATAGCCGGTTTTGCAGCTATTTGGTATATCGGATCAAGAGTATGGAGGCATATCGCCAGTGCAGAACCGATAGATTTTTATCCGCTGCTACGGCCTTTTGCAATTGGTTTCTGTATTATGATTTTTCCTTCGGTCTTGAACTTGATCAACGGAGTAATGAAGCCTACCGTTACAGCAACTGCTTCGATGGTGGAAGGCTCTAATAAGGCTATTGGGTTATTGCTTCAAAAGAAAGAGGAAGCCATTAAAAGTACCAACTCCTGGCAGATGTA
Organism: uncultured Flavobacterium sp.; assembly: GCA_963975235.1. Taxonomy (GTDB): domain Bacteria; phylum Bacteroidota; class Bacteroidia; order Flavobacteriales; family Flavobacteriaceae; genus Flavobacterium. Next base: position 4,556 of record CAXBGV010000054.1, read on the forward strand.
TGTTGGGGAATCAGGAAATGGTGATCAGGATCGATGGTATAAATATACACACGACAATGCAAATCCAGATAACGAAGGAATGATTGAGGGGATAGGCAGCGATGTCAAATTTGCCATGGCAAAGGCATCGTTTAATTTCCGCAATTCGGTTAAAGAATGGATGAGCGAAGTATTAAGGGTTTTGTTTGAAGCAGCGTCATTGTGTATCGACACCCTGCGTACTTTTCAACTTGTGGTGCTTTCCATACTAGGTCCTTTAGTATTTGGGATTGCTGTATTTGATGGATTTCAACATACTTTGACCGTTTGGCTGGCGCGGTACATCAATATTTATCTATGGCTTCCAGTTGCTAATATTTTCGGTAGCATCATCGGAAAAATACAAGAGAAGATGTTACAATTAGATATCGCCCAAGTAAATGATTACGGAGATACTTTCTTTAGTAGAACCGATATGGCGTATTTAGTGTTCATGATTATAGGGATTGTTGGCTATTTTACAGTTCCCTCAGTAGCCAATTATATAGTCCATGCGGGTGGTGGAGGAGCATTGAGTCAAAAGGTAACTACGATCTTCAGTAATTCTACAAATTCTGCAATAAGTAGTGTTTCTACTGGTACTGGTATGATGGCAGATGCGATGGGTAATGCGGCAGGAAGGATGTCTCAAAGTATGTCTGGATCTAGTAGTTCAACTCCTTATTTCAAAGATAAGAATGGTTATATGGGGGATAAATTAAAAGGTAATTCTTAATCAATAAACTGAAATATCATGTTTAGTAAAATGAAAAATATTGACACGGCTTTTCGATATGTTCGGAGCTTTACGATGCTAGTTGTAATTGGATGTGTTGTCCTATGCTGCTTTGCTCTTTACAAAAGTTTTAGTCTGGTTTCTCAAATGCAGGATAAGGTATATATACTTGCCAATGGAAAAGCACTTGAAGCCTTTTCATCTGATCGAAAGGAAAACATTCCAGTTGAAGCAAAGGATCATGTAAAGACGTTTCATACGCTGTTTTTCAGTCTAGACCCTGACGATAAAGTAATTAAAATTAATGTTACTAAGGCGCTTTATCTAGCAGATGATAGTGCAAAAAGAGTATATGATGACTTAAAGGAAAACGGATATTATTCTGGTATCATATCAGGAAATGTTAGTCAAACCATAGTTGTGGATAGCGTAACAATTGACATTAATGCCTATCCCTATCAGTTCCGTTGCTATGCTACCCAAAACATAATACGGCCTACAAGTATTGCTCATCGGAATCTAATAACAGAGGGCAATCTTCGAAATGTGTCCCGAAGCGACAACAATCCACATGGCTTTTTAATTGAGCGCTGGAGCACTATTGAGAATCGAGATTTAAGTACAAAGAACAGAAAATAAAAAAGAATGGATTATGAAATTCACATTCAAAAGAAAGAGCAAGAAATGCGCTGAAGACGTTAAGTGTAAAGAGCGCTATTTATTCCAACGATTCGATGAGGCTAATCTTTGGCTACAGCATAAATGCGTTGTGTGGCTGGAGCGGAAGACGGCACATTTATCGGCTAAAAGTTGGATTCTAATACTGTTTTGTTTTGTAGTATTTACAGTTGGTGGCAATGTTTATCTGATTGTGGATAGTCTCAATGGAAATGATTCCAAGAGCATAGAGCGCAGCCCGATCAGTAGGCCAACAAATAGAGTAGTATTCGATTCTAAACAAAATCAACTTAATAGCTCATTAAGCAAAACGGAATTAGAAAGATTTCTCCGTTTCCAAGTATATATGGATAGTTTAGGACGCAGTCCCACTGGCAAAAGAGTACAGGACAGCATTCTAAGGTTCCGCCTTGGATTGTAGGATAGCCTTGTAGTAGTAGAGAATTATTAAAGCTCACAATTTAAAAATAAATAATATGGAACATAAAACCGAATCACTAAAAATGCAAAGGCAGCGCAAGATGCTGCTAGTGCTCCCGCTCTTGGTGCTACCCTTTATTACATGTCTGTTTTGGATACTAGGAGGTGGTGAAATGAATGCCTCCACTTTAGAAACAGCAGAAAAAAAAGGCTTTAATACCAAGCTTCCTGATGCAAACCTGAAAGATGGACTGTTCTTGGATAAGATGAATTACTATGAACAAGCTGCTATTGATTCAGCAAAGTTGGATGAACTCATTAAGAATGATCCGAATTATCTAAGGCAATCTTTTCATGGGGCTATAGCAGAAATTACTGAGGATACAACTTTTAAAGAAAGTAGGCAGAGCGATGGACGCAGCGGATTAAATACAGCTATGTATCGTGATTTAAACGAAGAAAAGATTCATAAAAAACTTGAAGCACTACAAAAGGCCATAGATAGCCCAACTATAATTGCAGGTCAAAATCAAGGTTCGAGTAAAAATGTAATATCAAATACATCAGAAATACATTCCGACGACATTGATAGGTTAGGACAAATGATGAGTTCTATGAATGAGCAGAAAGAAATTGAAGACCCTGAATTAAAACAACTTAGCGGAATGCTTGAAAACATACTTGATATTCAGCATCCTGATAGAGTAAAGGAAAGACTTAGAAAAGTTTCGAAAGAAAATCGGGGACAAGTATTTACGATCAGCTCCAAATCGATGGAAGAGATAGCTTCTTCATTACAAAGCATGCCCAAAAATAATCTTTTAATTGATGGCCAATCCAAGCGTAATGGATTTTATTCTTTGGATGAAAATGGAGGTACTGTCGATGTTCAAAATACAGTACCAGCTGTTATTCATGAAACGCAAACGATCGTTAATGGGGCTACTGTAAAATTAAGGCTTACTAGTGCTATTTATATTAATGGTGTTGAGATACCAAAAGACAATTTTATGTTTGGAATAGCTTCTTTAAAGGGGGAGCGACTGACTGTCAAAATAAATAGTCTTAGGTACAATACTTCCTTGTATCCAGTAGCACTTTCTGTTTACGATATGGACGGATTGGAGGGGATTTATATTCCGGGTACTATTAATCGAGATGTTGCTAAAACAACTGCTGATCGTTCCATGCAGAACATAGGAATGGGGACTCTTGATGATTCTTGGGGAGCAAAGGCTGCGGGAGCAGGAATAGAGGCGGCAAAAAGCCTATTAAGCAAAAAAGTAAAATTGGTTAAAGTGGTTTTAAAGGCGGGTTATCAAGTATTACTTCGCGATGACAACCAAAAAGAAAGTGAATCAAACTAAAAACTAATAACATGAAAAAAATTAATGTATTACTTATGGGATTTTTATGGGTTGTATCTATTGGAGCCTTTGCTCAGCAAACGGAAAGAAATCATTTTGCAGAAATGGAGTCAGATTCCCTATATATTGGGTATTCAAAAACTACAACTATCGTGTTTCCTTATACTATTAAAAGTGTAGACAAGGGAAGTCAAGATGTTTTAGCCCAGAAGGCGAAAGGGATGGAAAACATATTGCATATTAAAGCGGCACAGCAAGGGTTTGACCAGACCAACCTTACGGTGATCACAGCAGATGCAAAGCTGTATTCGTTTGTGGTAAACTATGATGAGGAGTCGCCACAATTGAACCTTAGTATGGACAAGGTAAAGTCAAAAAGTCCTGAAATTTACTTTTCAGAGCAGAGCGATAACGAGGAGGAATTAATTAATTATTCCAAATTAGCTTTTTATCATAAGAATAAGATAGCTGGTGCTATGAAGAAAAAGTATGAGATTAAATTCCAATTAAACGGAATCTATATACGAGATGATATACTTTATTATAAGACAAGAGTGGTGAACAATTCTAGAATAAATTATGATATAGACCAGCTTCGATTTTTTATTCGCGACAGCAGAAAAATAAAGCGAACCGCATCGCAAGAAATAGAAATTATACCAATTCTTACTCACAATTACTTAAGTACAATTAATGGCGAATCTGAGGGAACAACTGTTTTTGCGTTACCCAAGTTTACGATTCCAGATAAAAAACACTTAGTAATCCAACTTATGGAAAAGAATGGAGGCAGGCACATTGAGCTACAACTTAAAAATACAAAGCTTTTGAGGCTTACGGTCCTTCCTAAACTATAATTAGTAATCATTTAAATTTAAGAATCATGAACGAGAAAAATTTTGAATACTTGCGTAACCAGGTTAAGTACACTGGTTTTGGAGAAGGTTTGGACAAAGAATTGAAGGAGAAAATGCAACAACAAACCTCTAATTTCACATTAAACCATGAAGTGTTGTACGGTACAGACCGAGCTAAAGCGACATTAAGTTTTAAAAAATCAGATCAGAGCGAAATGTATTTTTTTAATTCTTACAAGGTCGATTTACAAAAAGACAATTCTAAAGAATCACTAGAACAGACTTTCTATATCAATAGGGGGAGTAATATTACCATGAAAGAAGCCTATAATCTAATGGAAGGTAGAGCAGTCAATAAAGAACTAACTAACAAAGAAGGTCAGATTTATAATTCTTGGGTGCAGATGGATTTTAAGGAAACAGATACCAATGGTAACTTCAAGCTAAACCAGTATCATCAGAATTATGGCTATGATCTTGAAGCTGCCCTAGGTAAGTTACCTATAAAAGAATTAGAAACTCCAAAATACAAAGAAGATCTAATGGAATCTCTGAAAAAAGGAAACCTTCAATCTGCTACATTTTTGAAGGATGGCAAAGAGGTCAAGCAATTTATTGAAGTCAATCCCCAGTTCAAGACAATCAATGTTTACAATACAAATATGAAGCGTATTGATAATCGAGAGTCTAAAGGCAAGAAGCAGAAAGAAGGGGAGAAGGTTTCCGTTAAACAGGATAGTAAAAAACGAGGGACAAGTATCGATAGTGAAGAGCCTGACATACCTAAGGAAAAAAAAAGAACAAAAAAGCAGTCTAATTCAATATGATAAATAATGGAAAGTCTAAAACCCTTATCAGATTTCTTTTCAGCTATTGAAAAAGATTACCGTATCAGTATTACGCATATTGGTGTGTATGCCGCTTTATTGAAATATAGTGAGGATAGGGGTTTTGCTAGTCCTATACAGGTTTTTAGTTATGAAATTATGCGAATAGCAAAAATATCGGCATCAACCACTTATCATAAATGTGTAAGAGAGTTAAGCGAGTATGGTTATATCAAGTACGAACCCTCTTTTAAAAGAAATCAGGCGAGCAAGATTTATTTGTAGATATGTCAAGTAAAAAAAAGATTGTTTTGAGAATAATAAAAAAGCCCGTTTTCGGGCTTTTTTTGTAAATAAAAATAGGGAAATAATGGAAAATAAACTAAACAAGAAAGGAAGAATTACTCCGACACAAACTATGAATATACTTAATTCTGGGGGTATACATGTAACTGTTGAAGAAGCTAAAGCAATTTTGGAGTTTATGAAAAAAATAGCTAATATAGCTGTATCTAAATATTTGCAAACATGAAAAAAGTAGCCGATCTATATATACGGGTAAGTACAGATGAACAGGCAGATAGAGGATATTCCCAAAGAAATCAAGAGGAGGTCCTCAGAAAATACTGTGATATTAACTTTATTGCAGTCCGAGATGTAATTTATGAAGACCATTCAGCTAAGACATTTAATCGCCCGCAATGGAAGAAACTTCTGCTTAATTTAAAAAAGTATAAGAACAAGATAGATTTTATTCTTTTTACAAAATGGGATAGGTTTAGTAGAAATGCGGGCGATGCTTATCAAATGATAAGCACACTTCGAAAGTTAGGAGTAGAACCTCAGGCAATGGAACAGCCGTTAGACTTAGCAATTCCTGAAAATAAAATGATGTTAGCATTTTATCTTGCAGCTCCAGAGGTAGAAAATGATAGAAGAGCCTTAAATACATTTCACGGGATGAGACGTGCAAAAAAAGAAGGGCGATATATGGGTATAGCTCCATTTGGTTACGCAAATAAATCTAAAGAAGACGGTCAGAAATATATTTGTCAGAAAGATCCAGAGGCTTCGATAATGCGATGGGCATTCGAGGAAATAGCTAAAGGAATATTCAGCACAGAACAAATTTTTATTATGGCTAAGAAAAAAGGTTACACAAGAGGAAAAAGTAACTTTTGGCTTCTAATAAGAAATCCTATTTATTGTGGAAGAATCTTTATTCCAAAGTATAAAGATGAGGAAAGTACGTTTGTATCAGGGCAACACCAGCCAATTATTTCAGAAGGTTTATTTTATAACGTTCAAGCTGTATTAGATGGTAAATCCCGAAGTTATCGAACTAAGATTGAAACTATTGAGGAGTTTCCTTTGCGTGGATTCTTTACTTGTCCAAAATGCGGGAAAAAATTGTTAGGAAGTAAATGTAAAGGGCGTACAAAATATTATTACTATTATCATTGTGATTCTGAATGTAAATATCGTATAAACTCAGAAGTAGCTAATGATGTTTTTGCAGAGAATCTAAAAACATACGAACCGCTCCATGAGGTAAAAAAAATCTATACAGCTGTCTTAATAGAAACATATAGAGATTTAACAGATAGTGCACGTGAAGAGAAGCAAAGAATTTTAGAGCAGATAAAAGATTATAATAATAGATTAAGTAATTCGAGGGATTTACTTTCAACAATGCAAATTGATCCTTCAGATTACAGAGTAATGAAACTTGATTATTCTGAAAAGATAATCAAGTTAGAATTTGAACTATCTCTAATAAGTAATGACAAACAAAGTATAGATGGGCTATTGAGTAATGGTATTGAAAATCTTATTAGACTAAACAATAATTATAGCAATGCAAGTTTGGCGGAGGCAAGGGACCTAATTGGTTTAATTTACCCTGAAAATTTCACAATTCGTGGAGAGCAAGTACAAACCACAAGGATAAACAAGGTAATTGAGTCTATCTACATGATTAACAATGAGTTAAGTCGTAAAAAAAACGGGACAAAAGAGAGTTTTTTCTCTTTGTCCCGTAAAGTGACCTTGACTGGATTCAAACCAGTAACCTCTTGAGCCGTAATCAAGTGCGCT